>JBGPYP010000188.1:0-5233 GCA_041493285.1 Casimicrobiaceae bacterium | reverse complement strand
GCCCGTGCGATGCAGCCCTCCGAGCAGATAGGCGCCGCCGACGATCACGGTGGCGGCAGAGGCTCGCGCGCGAGCAGGCGGGCGTTCAGATCACTGATCTTCTCGGCTGTGTGGTTGCCGATCTCATAGGCCGCGTCCGCTTTTTTGCCCACCGCGATCGTGATGGCCGTGTTTTCGGTGACGAGGCCCGTGAGTTTGTCCACGGCCGACGTCGCTGTCGCTTCGGCGTGTTCGACCTTACTCCGGAGCGCCGCATGATCGCTCGCGACTTTCGTCGCCAGCGTCGAGGCCGTCGTCTCCACCGTCGCCGCAATAACCGCAGCACTGGCTACGACTCTGGCCGCGAGTGTGGACGCCAGTTCCCGGCGATCCTCGAGCGCCCACTGCCGATCGCGCGCCGTACGATCGTCGAGCACCTTCGCTGCGGCCAGCAGCGCCGCTTTGCTGTTCTCCGCCGCGACACTGAGCGCAGCGCGCGCGTTGCGTCCATTCAGCCACACGATGACCGTCGAGGCAACCTGACCGACAGCTAAACCGACCAGGCCCAACGCGATGTTGTCCATCCTGGCCTCAGACTATCAAGGTCAGCGTGAGGGCGGCGAACGCAAACCATTGCCACCCGAAGCGCGAGCCCGTCGGGCACGCGGCGACGATGAAAAATACGAACGCGAGCAGGTACAGGAGCAAGTGAACCGTCAACGCCGTGTGAACCATGTGATCCTCTATCCTATTTTACCGAGTCCCCGCCAGCGCCGGCCGCGCGACCGGCAGCTTCATCGCTGCCCCGAACCGTTGAATCAGCGCGCCCCGGTCGTCCCGCTGTACGTTCGGCAAGAGACTGTGATACTTGCGCGCGAAGAGGGGTTGCAGATCGGCCCGCTCGCCAGGCGTCGCGAGTTCGTACGCGGTGATCGCATGAGGCAGCGTCGTAAATTGGAAGGCCCGCTGCAGCGACGTCAGTCGCGCCGAGCGTGCCGCCAGCAGGATCGACCGCCGCGTGAGTTGTCCCGACTCCATCGCCGCACGCGCGGCGTCCGCATCGCCGGCCTGTCGCGCCGTCCGGAAGTCACGCCGGGCCGTCGCCTGCGCGGCTTGCTCCGTCGTCCGGTGGATCGCCGGCGCGAGGCTGTGGAGGTACTCCTCGACCGGCGTGCGCGTGACGGTCTGCGGCGCAACATTGATCCCCAGGAAGTTCTCAGCCGCGCCGATGCCGCTCTCGCCACGCTCGCCGCGCCGCGTCTGGAAGCCCTGCACACTGATCGGCTTGTACTGCTCGGCGATGAAGGCGAGCGTCTCTCGGAGCTGCTCGAGCGCCGGCACGTCCTCACTACGAATCGCGTTGCCGAAGTAGTCCTCGTTCCGGATGATGTCGGCGGCGAGCACCAGCATCGGGTGCAACTTGTGTTCGACCGTCGTGAGCGGATGCCGGAGGAACCCGAAGAAATCCTTCATGTAGCCGGGCAGGCTCGCGCGCTCCGGCCGCCCGTCCGCTTTCACGCCGCCGGTACGCGGGAAGTACAGATCAAGCAGCACCATCTTGGGGTCGATCGTGCCGTCCTCTTCTTTCTCGCCCGGGCGCAGGCCGGTGTGGAGGTACTGATAGAGCGCGCCGAAGATCGCGGCGAACCAGAGCGCCGAGACGAGATACGCGAACTTGTGCGACAGCCACGGCGCGCGCACGCGTGCGTAAATCGGGATGTCGGGGCCGCCCGCGGGGTCCGGCTCCATGCCGACGTTCCGCATTCGCGTGGGCGGCTTCCCGCCACCACCGCCGCCGGTGCCCACGCTCGGGAGGATGCCGAGTTGGGCGGCCTGGGCTGGGAACGCGCCGAGGATCTCGTCGACGGTGCCAAGGCTAAAGCCCAGCGCCCGGAACGTCGCCATGCCGCCGTCCTTCAGGATGCCGTGCCAGAAGATGTTGTCGTAGATGAGTTCGCCGAAGCGGTTGTCGACGCTGCGCCAAGCCGACTGCAGGACGCGTCGCGCTTCCATCGGGTCCGGGTGCGGACCGAGTGTCGCGAGTTCCAGGCGCGCGAGGTCCATGAACGCCGCGAGCTTGAGCCGTGGCACCCACCACTCCATGATCGGTTTGGCCTGCAGCTCGAGGACGGCCGGGACGAGCTTCGCGAGCGCGCCGACCGTGCGTAGCGCCGCGCCGGGATAGTTGCCGACGCCGGCTTCCGCCTTCGCGTTGCGCAACGCCTTCAGAAACGCCTCGGGCGCGCTGTGGTGCCAGAAGGTGTCCCACCCGATGCCGCCGCCGCCGGCGACGATGAGGTCCGCCTCGTGGACGAGGTCCCGCAACTGCGCGTCTCGCTCGTAGAACGCCTTCAGGAACCGGTCGCCGAGGAAGAGCCCGCGCACGATGGGACCGACGATCCCGGCCGCGGCGAGCGGCACGCCGACGACGGCGCCGACCGGCCCACCGAAGAGCGTGGCAGCCGTCCCGACGCTCGTGGCGAGGCCCGGCAGACCGGCGCGCGCCGCCTTGCCGACGTCTCCCCGCGACGCGTGCTCGAGCGCGAGCGCGCCCTGGCTCAGGCCGAAGTCGAGCCCGGTGAAGACGGCGTGAAACGCGCTCAGCCCGAGCTGCACACGGTTGAGGAAGTTGCCGGCGTACCGGTACAGGTCGAACGCGACGTGGCCGCGCAGCCCGGGCGACAGGTGGTTCTCAAGGAGCCGCACGGCGTCAGGCGGGCCGTAGTAGTAGCCCTTGATGACGCGGCCGTCGACGCGCACCGACGACAGGTTGACGCCGAAGCGCAGCGAGCGCGCCTTCTGGATGTCCAGGAGCCCGCGCAGGTCCGGCGTATCCTTCGCGAGGTTGTAGAGCGCCCAGTAGGCGTTCGGCGCCGCCTGTTTCGCGAGATCCGGCACGTAGAGGAAGGCGTGCACGAGGTTCGCGATGACTTCGCTCCTGCTCCGCACGTACTGGCGGAAGTGCTTCGAGCTCTTCGCGTCGGTCCGCAGGTCGGCGAGGTTGCGAAGTTCCTGCGCAACCTTCGACGGCACCTCGGAGAAGTTGATCTCTTCCTTCCGCTCGCTCGCCTGCGCCAGGCCGATCGCCTCGCCGAGCCGGTGCGTGTGATCGAGGACGTGCCCGATCTCGTGCATCAGAACGCCTTCGGGGCCACCGAAGCGCGTGTGGACCTCGGACAGGGTGCCCTTTTTCACGTGGTAGCCCCAGCGCGTCCCGCCCAGGTTGACGCGCCGCACCATGCGAATGCCGTGGGCCTCGGCGAAGCGGTGCAGGGCTTCCATGAGCCCAGCGTCGTACGCTTCCTTCACGGGGACCGTCGGCGGGCCGTAGACCGTGCCGAACGACTCCGGATACCGGATGTGGCCGTCCGGCGGTTTCTCGCCGACCTTCACGAACGTCGCGACGCCGGCCTGCTTCCCCTCAAGGAGGATGCGCCGCGCGGCGATCCACTTGTCCATCTCGGTCCACTTGCGGAGGTGCGCCGTGATCGGGTTGTCGCTCACCGGCTCGAAGCCCGCCGCGTGGAGCTCGCGGAACGAGAAGATCTCGCCCGTCTCTTTGTCGCGCGCGCGCGCCTTCTTGAAGCCGGCGCGTCCCTGCAGCGGACGCTTGCCGTAGAGCGCGCGCATGATGTACTCGCGGACCTTGCCCGGGCGCACCCACTCGCGCGGGTAGTAGTGCTCGATGTAGCCGACCTTGCCGCCGAGCGCGTTCGCCTCGCGCCGCTTGGCGGCATTGATGTCGTGGAGGAGGCGCGCGAGGTCGCGTTGCGAGTCCGGCAGGTCCCCGACACGCCCCTCGTCGACGGCCATCGCGAAGGCGAGTTGCGCTCGCTGCGGCATCTTGTCCCAGACGACCTCGAGCGCCCGCATGGCTTTCCTCGCCTGCGCGTCGCGCTGCCGGCGCAGGGCGAGATTGGGCCGCATGATCGTCGCCATCGTGTCGGCCGACTCACTGATGCGCGCCGGCGCCCAGAGTGCGCGGATGCCGGCGTGCGCGTCGACGACGTCCTTCGCCGCCGTCTTCAGGCCGGGAACGACATCGCGCTCAGCGAACTGGCTGAGGCCTGGGATGACCGTGGCCTGCGCCACGGGACCGCGGCGCGGCGACTCCTCGATGTGCATCGCCTCCGGTTCGCCGGTGTCGGCGAGCGCCGGGTCCTGCCAGGTCTTCGGTTGCCCGAGGAGTTTCTTGACAGCCGTCGCAAGCACGGCTTGCTCGGCATCGCTGGCCGGGCGCTGTTCCTTGTCGAGGAGCTTGAGGAGACGTAGGGCCGCGAGGTTGTCGTCGAGTTTCCGCGTCCACCCGCCCTCGGTGAGGTCGGCGGCCGTGCCTACCGAGAACCAGCGGTGGGCTTGGCCGCGGGCGTCGGCGTCGGCGACGTCTTGCGTATCGGCCAGGTCGGCGGTGTCCACATGGCTGGCTTCGTCAACTCCTGCGCTTGCTCGAGTGTCAGGCCGCTCGCCCGTGCCTTGAGTTCCGCCACTCGCTGCTCTTCGACCACTGCGCGCACGGCGCTTTCGAGCCCGTGCTTCTTGCGCGGGCTGCTGTGATACGCCTGCCGGAGTCGCGGGCTGCTCTCCAGCCACGCCTTCAACACCAGGAGCTCGATCCCCACGAGCGGGTTGCTCGGTGTCACCGGTTCCGGCGGTTGGCCTTCCCGCCAGAGGACGTTCGACGGCGGGTGGCCCGGTGGGCTCATGGCTGGCTGCTCCCTCTACGACGCCTTCTTGAGTTCCATGTGCAGGTTCCGATGGCACAGTCGACACAGCCAAGTCACGTCTAATGGCCTGTCGTAATTGTGGTGATGCTTTTGCGAGTTCGGGTCCCCACACCGCTCGCACGGCTGCTTCTGGAGACGCCCCACCTCCTGATAGTACTTGCTCAAGCTCCTGCACCTGTCTTTGTGTTTCTGCTCGTTGCTCCTCGGTTTCTGCCGACAGCCTGGATGCACTCGCCGCCACTCTTTGATAGAAGCTGCGTGACACGCTCGGCAGTTCGCGTGGTCCTTCCTGCGTTGGTCCTTCCCGCACCGACACATTCCCGGCAGTGGCTTGCCCACGCATGGAGTCTACTACCGCTGGCAAGGGTTCCTTCGAGGCGAAGTACGCCTTCCACGCGGTGGCGGTGGGCTTGATCCCGAGGGTCTTCGCTGCAGCCTTCACGGCCTGCCCATTCGTGTTCCCTGAGCCCTTGGCGAGCGCCGTCGCCATCTTGTCGGCGACCTGCGGGATCTGGCTCTCGGGCCACGGG
>JBGPYP010000417.1:0-2062 GCA_041493285.1 Casimicrobiaceae bacterium | reverse complement strand
CTGGTTCCCGTCGCTTTTGCGGTCGACGAGCGGCAGCGATTCTTGGGTCGGATCTTCGACTGGATCTACGTCCGCGGCGTCGAGGTCATCGACGCGACCGCGTGGGCTGTCACCTCGTCGGACCACAACCCGCTCGCCGTGACGCTGCGCATCCGCTAGCGGCGCCAGAACGGGGAAGCTAGCGCATTGCAGAAAGCTCCCAGCGCCATGCGTCGACACAGATTTGGTCGAGGTCGCGCCAGGCGCGCCAGCCCAGAAGCGCGTTGGCGCGCGCGGGGTCGGCGTAATAGATCGCCACGTCGCCCGGCCGGCGGGGTGCGATTCGGCGCGGCAAGGAGTTGCCGCACGCGCGCTCGAACGCCGCGATGACTTCCAGCACGGAGGCGCCGCGACCCATCCCGAGGTTCAACGTCGCGAGCCCCGGCTGCCGCGCCAGATGCGCCAGCGCCGCGACATGGCCCTCGGCGAGGTCGGTGACGTGGATGTAGTCGCGCACGCCGGTGCCGTCGGGGGTCGGATAGTCGTCGCCGAAAACGTTGACGTGCGGCCTTCGCCCCGCCGCGACCTCGGCGAGGATCGGAACCAGGTTGTTGGGTGCTCTAGCCGGCGCTTCGCCGATCTCGCCGGACGCATCCGCGCCCGCGGGATTGAAGTAGCGCAGCAGGCCGATGCGCCACGACGGATCGGACGCCGCGAGGTCCTCGAGAATGATCTCGATCGTCCGCTTGGTGCGGCCGTAGACGTTCGCGGGCTTGAGCGGGGCGCCCTCGGCCACGGGATTGCGCTCGGGCTGGCCGTACACGGTCGCCGACGAGCTGAAGACGAGCGTCCGCACGCCCGCGTCGCGCATCGCGAGTGCCAACGCGATCGAGCCGCCGACGTTGTTGTCGTAGTACGCGAGAGGTTGGGCCTCGCTCTCGCCGACGGCCTTGAGGCCGGCGCAATGCACGATGGCGTCGACGCGGTGGGCCGCGAATGCGGCCGCGAGCGCGGCGCGGTCGCGCACGTCGGCGTCGATCAGCGGCACGTTCGCCCCGGTCAGCCGCGTAAGCCGCGGCAGCATCGACCTGGAGCTGTTGGCGAAGTTGTCGAGGACGAGCGGGGCATAGCCCGCGCGCGCGAGCGCGACGACCACATGCGAGCCGATATAGCCGGCACCACCGGTAACGAGAACGGTCGCTTGCACGGGTCCTATCGTACGCGACGCCGGGCGAAAAAAAGCCGGGCGCGAAGGCCCGGCTCGTAACGAATGGGCAGCACGGCCGTCGCTATGCCGCGGGTTGCGCCTTGCTCTTGGTCTTGGCGCCGGTTTTTTCTTTGGTCTTGGTCTTAGCCTTGCCCTTGGTCTTGGCCTGGGCCTTGCCTTCGAGCTTGGGCGTGGCCTTGGCCTTGGCGGCCTTGCTCTTCTTCTCCGCGCGCGTGTCCGCCGCGGCGGCATCGGTTTCGGCCTCGGCGCCCGGCTCGGGCCTATCCATCAGCTCGACCAGCGCCATCGGTGCATTATCGCCGATGCGAAAACCGAACCTGAGGATGCGCAAGTAGCCCCCGGGCCGCTTCGCATAGCGCGGGCCCAGCTCGTTGAAGAGCTTGTAGACGACCTCCTTGTCGCGCAGCCGGTCGAACGCCAGCCGGCGGTTGGAGAGCGTCGGCGTCTTGCCGAGCGTGATCAGCGGCTCGGCCACCCGGCGCAGTTCCTTCGCCTTCGGCAGCGTGGTCCTGATCGCCTCGTGCGTGAGCAGCGAGTTGGTCATGTTCCGCAGCATCGCAAGGCGATGGCTGCTGGTGCGATTGAGCTTACGCAGTCCGTGTCGGTGACGCATGATCTACCCTATTGCGGAGCTACTGCGGGGCTGATCTGCGTTGTTGCTCCCTCGCTCGCAATCCTCATGTACTAACTTTGTACACTCCGGTTGCTCGCTCGGTCGCGCCTAGCAGCTCAGCCTCCTCGCTACGCTCCTTTATGAATCCGTTTTTAAGGCCGGTCCAGGTTGGGTGGTGGCCAGTTTTCGAGTTTCATGCCGAGAGACAGTCCGCGCGATGCGAGCACTTCCTTGATCTCATT
>JBGPYP010000350.1:0-2704 GCA_041493285.1 Casimicrobiaceae bacterium | reverse complement strand
GGATGAACGAAGCCGACGCCCGGGCCTATGAAATCGCCGGACGGTTCGATTTGAACTGGCGCGGGTTGGCGAGGTATTGGAGGAAGAGGAGCGATCAGGCCGTCACGCGCACCTGATCGACATCGGCGGCGCGGCGCCGCGGCTCCACCATCAGCCGCAGCGCGAGTCCTTGCGGCGTGCCCGACGGACTGCGCGGCGAGACGCGATAGACCGCCGAAAGAATCCGGCCCTGACGAAGCGCCTCGGGCAGCGTGTCCGACCCGCGGACCTCGCGTTCGAGCTGGAACTGCACGAGCCGGAAGAGGGGAATCGACACCGCCGACTGGCACTCCACGTAGACGCCGTGGTCGCTCACGTTGAGCGTGACGACGCTCGCAAAGCGCGTGGCGCCGCGCTGGTCCTTCCACGTGAGTCTCGCCGGGAGCGCGATGGCCCGACGCTCCGCCGCGCGCTTGTTCGTGTCGTTTCCAGGACGTTTTAGTAAATCGTCAGACCGCGTGTGCTGCACTGGGGCCCCTCAATCTGGTGCTGCGTACAACCTAAGTGCGTATCAAAGGTCACGCCCAGTGCCACCGTGTGAACGCCCTGGACCAATGTTTTTCTGTAAGACCAAATAAATAAATAGTTTACAGAAGGATTCAGCGGCGCGATTCTCTGTGCAAAGTGAATACTATCTATCCAGATAGCCTCCAGACTGATTAGTAAGTATTCACTATAACCTCGTATCGAGTTCGGCCCGTGTGTCAAGCCCGAGCCGGCGTAGCTTCAGGTACAGCCCGCGACGGGTGAGCCCGAGCGACCGCGCGGTTTCCGAAATGTTGCCGCCGGTCCGGTCGAGCGCCGCCTGAATGAGGTCGCGTTCCACTTGCTCGACGGCTGCGGCGAGGTTCGCGGCGCCGCGGGCCGGCCGCGTTGAAGCCGCATACGAAGGCAGGCGCGTGGCGTTGATCTCCGGCGAGAGGTGCGCCGGCTCGATGGTCCCCCCCGGCGCGCTCCAGGCGACCGCGCGCTGAATCTCGTTCTTCAACTGCCGCACGTTGCCCGGCCACCAGTACTGCGAAAACGCATCGAGCGCTTCGGAGCTGAGCTGGATGTCCGGCTTGCCGAGGTGCTCCGACGCCTCGCGCAGGAAATACGTACTCAGATGGGAAATTTCCTCGCGGCGGTCGCGCAGCGGCGGCACGTGGATGCGGATCACGCTCAACCGGTAATACAAATCTTCGCGAAACTTGCCTTCGGCGACGCGCTGCTCGAGATCGGCGTTGGTGGCCGCGAGCACGCGGACGTCGACGCGCTGCGGCCGTGCCTCGCCCACCGGCATGATTTCGTGCTGCTCGAGAAACCGCAGGAGCTTGGGCTGGACGTCGAGAGGGAGATCGCCGATCTCGTCGAGAAAGAGTGTCCCGCCCGCCGCCGATCGCACCAGCCCCGGTTGATCGGACACCGCGCCGGTGAAGCTGCCGCGCCGATGTCCGAAGAGCTGGCTGTCGGCGAGCTCGCGGCCGGTCGTCGTGCAGTTGTAGGGAAGGAACATCGCCGCGCTGCGGTGCGATCCCACATGGATCGCGCGCGCGACGAGTTCCTTTCCCGTGCCGCTTTCGCCCGTGATGAGCACGGTCAAGTCGTTGCCCTGCAGGTGCTGAATCTGTTCGACGACGCCTGCCATCGCCGCGCTGGCGCAAAGGAACCCCGGCAGGAGCGGTTCAAGGGAGGAACCGACGGCCGCGCCGATCGGGCCGCTGGATCGATCGCGCGCCGCGCACAACGCGAACCCCTGCCGCGCGACGGTCGTGATGACGCGCAGCCGCCGCATCACCGGATGCCCGATGGGCCGCGGCGACGCCACGAGCGCGAACCTCGGACCGTCTCGATCGCGGCCCATCGGTTCGATGACGCTGGCCCCGCGGCTGTGGACGTGGCCCTGTGCGGCCGAGCGCGCCAAGCTGCGCGCTCCGTCGGCGTCGCAGCCAGCCCACGCGATCATGCGGACGTCGCCGCCTGGAAGGTTGACGAACAGTACCGCGCTGTCGGCGGCAGTGGATTCGAGCAAGGCGGCGACTGTTTCCCGTTCCAACAACTCGGGCAGCGCCGCCGCATCGACGATCCGCCGCACGATCGCGTCGTCGGCATCGGCGGGCGAGAGGACGTATTCGCCCGTGCCGATGGTGGTGAGGAGGTTACGCGCCGCCTCGGTGTCGGTGCTGTCGCGCTCGGCGCCGAGCTGTTGAAAGACGGCCAGCGCCTGATTGAGGTGACGCTCGGCGAGGGACCGCGCCCCGGTTTGCGCGACCAGGCGCCCGAGCGCGAGATGGCTGAGCGCCGCCTGATACCGTTCGCCGAGCAGATCGAGCAGCGTCGCGCTTTGCGCCAAATCGTGGTACGCCTCCGCGGTGCTGCCACTCTTGGCGTGGTGGCCGCCGCGTAAACGAAGATACTCGCCCCACGTGGCGGGCGCGGTCGTCGGATCGAGCGCATCGGCGGCCGAGGCGAGCCGCTGCTCGGCCTCGGTGAGCCGATTGGCGGCCGTCAGCGCTTCGGCGGCAATCAACGTGGCCTGCAGCGCATCGAACGGCGGCGCGCCGGCCTGGACAATGTCGTCGGCGAGCACGACCGCTTCGTCGAGGGCGCCGCGTCTGAGCGCCAGCCGCGCGCCCTGCACACGGACCGACCATTCGTACCACTGCCTCGTTTGCCGGCCGCCGGC
>JBGPYP010000107.1:0-8332 GCA_041493285.1 Casimicrobiaceae bacterium | reverse complement strand
TTCGGCCGGGACGCGGCGCGCCGCTCATAGAGGGCGCCGTCAACGGCCAAAAAATCGACATCATGCTGGACACGGGTAGCGGCACCATGATCCTGCGTTCGGCGGCGGACCGCTTGGGGCTCACTCGACAACAAGTCAGGGGCGCCCAGGTGTTCGGAATCGGTGGTGAGACGCACGTCGAAACAGCCTTGGTCGATGAGTTCAGGGTCGGCCAGAGCACCCGCAAGAATTTGCGATTGATCGTCGCAGGCGAGCGAGATTTCGGTAGCCGTATCGATGCGATCCTCGGGGAGGATTTCTTCGACCAGATCGATGTCGAGTTCGATCTGCCCCACAATGCGGTCAGGCTGTTCCAGCCGACGGATTGCGCCGGTGTGCTGCTGGCGTATTGGGCGACTCAGGGCGCAAGTGAAATCGAGATGGAGCCATTCTATGACGCCGGACCACGGATTGTCCTGACGGTCCAGGTTAACGGACAGCCGATGCGCGCACTACTGGATTCAGGCTCTTTTACCTCGGTGCTGGACAAATCCACCGCCGAGCGGCTGGGGATTACGCCGGATTCGCCCGGCGTCGTCGCCGGCGGGAAGGGCGGTGGCCTCGGCAGCAAGTCGGTCGACTTCTGGATCGCTCCGTTGCAGAGCTTCGCGATCGGCAACGAAACCATACAGGATACGACTATGCGATTTGCCGACCTGTGGAAGGACGCGACATACACGCCGACCGGCAGCCATTTGCCCCGAAAGGTGGGGGGCACCCCATCGATGCTGCTCGGCGCAGATTTTCTGCGCGCGCATCGCGTGCTCGTCGCTCACAGTCAGCGTAAGGTTTATTTCACGTACGAGGGCGGGCCGGTGTTTCAGCCGAAAGGACCGCCTGAGACTCGGCGCGTGCCGACCCCGGAGAGTGGTACCAAGGCCGGCGCCGAGGCGAACTGAGCCCCGACGAAATCCCTCCTTTCCGTGCGGCCTAACGCCGCGGCGGGCCGCCACGTTTGCCACGCGCGCCGCCACCGGCGATGCGCTTGCGCTCGGTCCGCTCCTCCCGCGCATAGACCTTGCGCCCCGCCGCATAGGTCGCCTTCACCGCGCGATCGTCCCCGAGCGCCATCTGCACGAACAACGCCTCCTCGAGATCCGCAGCGTGGCGCATCCGGTACTCGATGAGCGGCGTCGACTTGAGGTCGAGCACGACCAAGTCGGCTTCCATGCCCGGCGCGACGCTGCCGATCGCGTCCTCGAGGTAGAGCGCGTGCGCGGTGCCGCGCGTGGCGAGATAGAAAGCGTGCCCTGCGGTCAGCGCGTAACCGTGCAGCTGCGCGGCCTTGTACGCTGCATTCAACGTCTGCAGCATCGAAAACGACGTGCCGGCGCCGAGGTCGGTGGCCAGCCCGACGCGCAGCGGGCGCTCGCGCTTCAGGGTGTTGCGGAGGTCGAGGTAGCCGCTGCCGAGGAAGAAGTTCGACGTAGGGCAATGCGCGATCGCGGTCCCGGTGTCGTGACAGCGCTGCAGCTCGCGCTCCGAGAGCCAGATGCCATGGCCGTAGATCGCGCGCCTGCCGAGCAGGCCGTAGTGGTCGTAGACGTCGAGATAGTCCCTGCGCTCCGGGAACAGCTCGCGAATCCACTCGACCTCACGCTTGTTCTCGGAGATGTGCGACTTTACGAAGCAGTCGGGATGCTCGGCCTTGAGCGCGCCGGCCGCCTCGAGCTGCGCGGGCGTGCTCGTCGCGGCGAAGCGCGGCGTGATCGCGTAGAGCAAGCGCCCGCGGCCATGCCAGCGCCCGATCAACGCCTTGGACTCGTCGTAGCCGGTCCGGGCCGTGTCCAGCAACTTTTTCGGCGCATTGCGATCCATGAGCACCTTGCCGGCGATCGTCCGCAGACCCAGCCTGTCGGCTTCCTCGAACAGCGCATCGACCGATTGCGGATGGACGGTACAGTGGACGGCCGACGTGGTCACGCCGTTGCGCAGGCTCTCGTTCAGGAACACTTTCGCGACTTCGCGCGCATGCTTCCTGTCGGCGAAGCGTTGCTCGGCGACAAACGTGTACTTTTCGAGCCAATCGATCAACTGCTCGCCGCCGGCGCCGATGATCTGCATCTGCGGGAAATGGACGTGGCAGTCGATGAAACCCGCCATGATGAGCGAGCCGCGGCCGTAATCCTCGACCTCGGTGCCCGGCGGGAGGAGCCGGCGGATCTTCGCGGCGGGGCCCACCTGCGCGATCCGGCCATGCTCGAGGGCGACGATCGCATCGGGCTCGTAGTGCATCGTATCCCGCAGGTCGTGCTGGAACGGATCGCCCGTATAGGTGAGCACCGGCCCGCGAATCGCGCACGTCGCCGCGGGTATGCGCTTTGGTCGTCCGGCCGCCTTGTTTGCCATACGCAAGCTTCCTCGGGGGCCGGGCGCGCCGGGGGTTCTGTCTGCGGCCGCTCCGTTGCCGCGGCAAGTGTAGACCTTCCGGCGCGAAGCTGCGACGATAGTCCCTGTGTGCGCAGCGGCGGCGCGCGACGCCGTGTCGATACCGCGTGCATAGGAACGCAATGCTGAATCTGGACTGCATCGACATCGCGGCTCGACTCGGCAGTGCCGTTCTGGCGGGCGCGATCCTCGGCATCAACCGCGACCTGCATCCCAAGCCCGCCGCCCCTCCCGAGACCGATTGTTCTGCCGTACCGAAGCCGGCCCACAAGCGACTGCGTTGTTCGAACCGGAAATCATTCGCGGTTCCTTGCCTCGCGTCGCGCCGCTCGGCGGGCGGCGCGCTTCCAGCGCCGGTGCACCCAGTACCACTGCTCGGGGTGGCGCAGGACCAGGCGCTCCAGCGCGGCATTGTACGCCCGGGTGTTGCGGCGGATTTCCTCGCCGACGTCAGCGCAAGCGATGCGGACGAGCGGCTCCTCGAAACGCAGCACGTGCGTTCCGTCGGCTTCGCGCCAGCTCGCGGCGGGCAGCACCTGCGCGTCCGACGCGAGAGCGATCAGCGCGAGACTCCTGAAGGTCCACGCCGGATGGCCGAAGAAGTCGATCTCGATTCCATCGGGCGGACCGGCGTGCTGGTCGAAGGGAAACACGATCGCGTCGCCGGCGGCGAGGCGATCGAGAATGGCGTCGAGCGAACCGCGTTTCGGCAACACGCCGAAACCGGCCCGGCGGAAGCGCCAGTTGACGAAGCGGTCGAGCCAGCGCGGCTTGATCGGCCGGCGCACGAAGTGAATTCGCCCGCGCATCTGCGGAAACTGGCTCAAGCCCGCGACCGTCGCCACTTCCCAATTGCCGAAATGGCCGGTGAGCACGAGGATGCCCTTGCCGCGCTCGAGCGCGCGCGCAAACACCTCCACGTTTTCGACCGTAACGATGGCGGCCTTTTGCTCCGCACGCATCCCCCGAAAGCGCAGAAATTCCGCGAACAGGCGCCACAGGTGCGCGTAATGCGCCTGCGCGAGCTGCTCGATTTCCGAATCGGGCACACCCGCGCCGAACACGCGGCGCAGGTTTTCGAGCACGACGCGCCGGCGGAAGGGGAGCAGCCGGTAGAGGAGCCTGCCGGAAAGCGGCGCCGCCGCCGTGTCCGCGAGCGCGAGCGCGACTGCGGACGCGCTGACGCGATCGTGCGTCAGCGACAGCGCGATGGTCTTGATGCGGTTACGCGCGAGGACGGTGGCAGCTCTGGGGCTGCAGATCGTTTGCGGCGCGCCGTACGCGTCGCGCGCGACCGAGAAGTCCGACGGCGCGACTTCTCCCAGCGCGGCTTCGCGCGGGAAGAGCTTGACGCAGGCTTCCTTGGCCGCGAACCGCGCAGCGAGGCTCGCCGCGCGTCCGGCGCCCTCGCCGCTGTCGGCGAGCTCTTGCGCCGAGAAGAAGCGCAGCAGGTCCCGAGCGTCGTTCTGCGCGAGCAACCTCTCGATGCGCGCGATCTCGACCGTGTCGATCCCGCAGCGAGTCGCGCTGCCGCGGTCCGGCGCGACGGCTTCGTGCATGCTGCGGATCAGCGCGCGGCGCGCAACAGCAGCGCCGCGTTGGTGCCGGCGAATCCGCGGGAGAGGATCAGCGCGACGTGGCTCCTCGGCGTTTGCGGCTCGCGCGATACCTTCATGCCGCTGCAGGCGGAATCGGCGACGGCATAGGTCGCGATGCCGGGCACGACGCGCTGTCGCAAACCGATCAGGGCAAGGACGGCTTCGATGATTCCGGCGGCCGCGATCAGGTGCCCGAATGCCCATTTCAATGCCGTCGCCGGTGGTGCATTGTCCCCAAAGACGCGACGGATCGCGGCGGCCTCGGACGCATCGGATTGCAGCGTTCCATTGCCGTGTGCGGCGATCATGCCGACGTCCGCCGGGCGGATGCCGGCGTCGTCGAGCGCGAGCTGGATTGCGCGCGCGAGGCCGTCGCCGTCGTCGCGAATGGCGAGCAGCCCTCTCGCGTCGGTCGCCGAGCCGCCGCCGAGGATCTCGCCCAACACCGCCGCGCTGTGCTCCCTGGCGGAGTCCTCCGTCTCGAGCGTCAGGGCGGCTGCGCCTTCGCCGAAGAGGCTGCCATCGCGGCGGGCGTCGAAGGGCCGGATCGTATCTTTCGCGAGCAAGCCGACGCCGTGATAGTAAAGAACCATCTGCGGCTCGATCGGCGCGTCGTGCCCGACCGCGAGCGCGCGATCGGCTTCGCCGTTACGCAGAGCCTCCATCGCCTCGATCACCGCCAGCGTCCCGCCGATGCTGTGGTTGGTGATGCAGGCGTTCGCTCCCTTGAAGCCGTGGCGGATGCCGATGTGGCCAAGCACGTTGTTCGGCAGCGTGCGTAACAGCCACATCGGATTGACGGTGTTGGAAAGCTCGCGGCCGAACGCCGGAAGCTCCTCGCGCGCCTCGGTCAGCAGCGGAAAATAATCGTACTGACTCTCGTAGCTGCCGCCGCCCGAGCCCACGTAGACTCCGGTGCGGTCGCTGTACTCGGCCGCGGCGGCCGCGTCGAGCGCCGCACGGTGCGCGGTGAGCCCTGCGGCATCGATCGCGCGATCGGCAGCGTAAAGACCGAACAGGTCGGTGCGCCGGATCAGCTTGTGCAGCTTGCGGTCATCGACCAGGTCGCGCGCGTTGAAGTCGGCGATCTCGCCGGCGACACGCGTGGGCCAGGCCGAGGCGTCCCATTGCGTGATCGGCGCGATCGCCGAACGCCCCGCGCCAACCGCGGCGAGAATGGCGTCGGGATTCCTGCCGGCGGCGCAGACCGCGCCGGCGCCGGTGATGACGACTCTGCGCTTGCCCATCGCTGGATGCGCTCGCGTCAGCCTTGAGGCCCGATCCCATCGACCGCGTCCGGCCTCCGGAGCATGACGCAGCTGTTGGAGCCGCCGAAGCCGAAGGAATTCGACATGGTCATGCGCACTCGCCGCCGCGCAGGTTGGTCGCGCACCAGCGCGAGATCGCAGTCGGGATCCGGATCGCGCAGATTGGCGTTGACCGGCAGCTCGCCGTGGTGGATCGCGAGCGCGCAGACCGCAACCTCGACCGCGCCCGCGGCGGCGATGAGATGACCCATCGAGCTCTTGGTCGAGCTTACGGCCACATCCTTCGTGCGCGAGCCGAAGACCGCGTGAATCGCGGCGCTTTCGCTCTTGTCGTTCATCGAGGTCGACGTGCCGTGGGCGTTGATGTAGTCGATGTCGTCGATCGTCGCGCCGGTGTCGGAGAGCGCCTGGTGCATCGACTGGATCGGGCCGTCGCCGTCGGGCGGAGAATCCGTGATGCGGTAGCTGGAGAGCGAATTGCCGTCGCCGGCCAACTCGGCGTAGATGTGCGCTCCGCGCCGTCGCGCCGACTCCCATTCCTCGAGGACGAGAAACCCGGCACCTTCGCCGAGCAGGAAGCCGTTACGCGTGGCATCGAAAGGCCGACTCGCGCGCTCGGGCGTGTCGTTGTCGGCCGACAGCGCGGAGAGCAGGCAGAAGCCGGCGATTCCGACCGGGCTGATCATGGAATCGAATCCACCGGCGAGCGCGCAATCCACCGCGCCGCGGCGGATCAGTTTGAGCGCGGTGCCGATCGCTTGCCCGCCGGAGGCGCACGCGGTGTGCACGGAGGTCGCATAGCCGCGGATGTCGTGGCGGCGCGTGAGCAGCGACAGCCCGGTCGTCGACTGGCTGCGGCAGAAAACGAGCGGATCGTTCGCCGATGCATCGTCGAGCAACCGTTTCGGGTCGAGCTCGCCGTCGGCGGCGCTGTGGTGATGCACCGCGACCAGCTCGGGGAAATCGACGCCCATCATGCCGGTGCCGACCGCGCAACCCCAGCGCTCCGCCGTCGCCGCCGTCGGGCGGATGCCGGCGTCGACAAACGCCTGCTCCGCCGCGGCTAGCGCGAAGCCGTGCGAGCGGTTCGCGAACTTGAGGAGCTTCCGATCGTCGATCGCCGCCGCGGCGTCGAAACCCTTCACCTCGGAGGCGATGCGCACCGGGAAGCCCGACGCGTCGAACAGGCTGATCGCGGCACCGCCGCTCTTGCCCGCGAGCAGCGCGGCCCAGGTCGTCGCGACATCGTTGCCGACGGGCGTGACGAGACCTAAGCCCGTGATCGCGACGCGTCGCTTCGCCGCCATTCAGTTCTCGCGCGCCGCGACGTTCAACCGCGCGGTCGCGACGGTGCGGCCGTCGACCGCGGCGGACAGACGGAGCGCGCCGTGGATGTCGTTCGTCGCGGCCAGCTCGGCGCCGAGCACGACGGCCTGCCCGGGGGCGATAAACGAGCGCATCTTGACGTTGGTCATGCGTCGCGGCACCAGCAGGGCCCCTGCGGCGGGGCCGATCGCCGCGCGCGCGAGGTCGAGCGCCAGGCGGATCTGGCTGTCGAGAAGCAGCGTGGCCGGGAACACGGGTCGCCGCGGGAAGTGGTCCGCAAAGAACGGCGCGACGGTCGGGATTCGCAACATCGCCCGCGCCGATCGACCCGCTTCGCCCTCCAGCGCGGAGAGTTCGGGCGTCGCCACGCCGCGGAACCTGCCGCCCGGCGCGCCTTCCGCGCACAGCAAGCGGAAGCGCTCGCGCAGCTCCTCCGGCGCGTCGAAATCCTGCACGGGAAGCATCGGGCCCAGACAGTGCTTCAACTCGATGACCTGCGTGCCGTCGACGCACGCGACGCCGCCGTAAGCGACGGCTTCGTCGTCGCAGCTTTCGACGTCGACGGCGAGCTCGAGGCGCGACCCCGGTGCAACGTCGCCGTGGAAGATCGTCTCGGTGGCGAGCGCGGCGACCGGCCGGCCGCGAAAGTCGACCTTGGCCATCGCGACCCACGCGGCGAGCTGACCGACGGCCTCGGCGACGAGGCACGCTGGAAACGCGGTGAGATCGCCGGGCACGGCGAAGGTCCCGCGTGCGCGCACGCCCGGCTCGATCGTCGTGATCCGATCGACGAACGAGAACGCGGCGAAGTGGCCGTTCATGCGCGGGCCGAGCCTCGATTCGTCAGCTCGCGGCCGGCGCTTCGCGCTGGGCGTGGATCACGAGCTTGCAGAAGGTCTCCGGCGTGAACAAGCGCGGGATGTCGGCCACCTTCATCGGAGTGCCGAATCGCTCTGCGGGAATCTCGGACAGATAGCGCTTGAGCTGCGCCAGGCCGGCTTCGGTCAGCACGCCTTTCTGCTCGAACTCCGCCTCGGGCATATCGCCGCGCGCGTTCTCGATGATCTTGCCGCGCGGAATCTTGATCTTGAACGCCCGCTCGAGACGGAAGACCATGTCGAGGAAATCAATCGATTCCGCGTCGAGCCCCTCGATCAGCGACACGTCGAGCTTGACCTGATCGATGTCGCAGCCCAGCGCATCGGCCATCGTCTCGGCGACCTTGGGGAAGACCGCCTGGATTTCTTCCTTGGTAATGTCAATGTTCGCCATTCCGTTCACTCCATTTCATTCCATTTTGAAACCGCCGTCGACGTTGAAGACCTGGCCCGTGACGTAATCCGCGTACGGGGAGGCGAGAAACCAGACCGCATAGGCAACCTCCTCGGGCTTGCCGTAGCGCTTGAGGAGGATCCGTGCCTTCACTTCGTCACCCGCCATCGCCCGGACGTCCCGCGACATCTCGGTGTCGATCACCCCGGGCGCGACGCAGTTCACGGTGATCTTGCGCGGCGCCAGCTCAACGGCGAGCACGCGCGACATGGCCTCCACGGCGCCTTTCGTCGCGGCGTAGACCGAGCGGTGGGGACGGCCGCGGCGTGCTGCCGTGGCCGAGAGCGTGACGATGCGCCCACCGTCCGGGCCGAACGCGCGCGCGGCCGCCCGCGCCGCCAGAAGGGGGCCGCGCGCGTTGGTCCGGATCACCGCATCGAT
>JBGPYP010000054.1:0-11434 GCA_041493285.1 Casimicrobiaceae bacterium | reverse complement strand
TACTACACGCACTTCGCCGAGTCGCTGCCGACGTCCGCGATCGTCGGTTCGGCCGTGCACCAGAGCCTCGTCAACGCCAACCTGCTCGGCTTCGGCGACAAGTACGTCGCTTCGCTGATCGAGGCGCAGGAAAAGCTCGCCGGCGTGAAGATCGTGCCGCGCGGCTAACCCGAGCCCGTGGGCCTGCTCTACAATGCTCCTCTGCATGCAGGCGGACACGGTATGGGCAGCGCGCAGCCAACTCTCTGGGACAACCCTCTCGGCACCGACGGCTTCGAGTTCATCGAATACGCCGCGCCCGACCCGGTCGCGCTCGGGCGGCTGTTCGAGCTGCTGGGCTTCATGGCGGTCGCCAGGCACCGCTCCAAGAACGTGCTCCTGTATCGCCAGGGCGAAATCAACTTCGTCGTCAACGCCGAGCCGGACAGTTTCGCGCAGGCATTCGCGCGCGTGCACGGCCCGTCGATCTGCGCCATCGCTTTTCGCGTCAAGGACGCGGCGTTCGCATACAGGAGCGCCACGCAGCAGGGCGCGTGGGGCGTCGAGGCGCACCCGGGGCCGATGGAACTCAACATTCCAGCGCTCAAGGGCATCGGCGACTCGCTGATCTATCTCGTCGATCGCTATCCGAGAAACGGGGCCGGCGTGTCGATCTACGACGTCGACTTTGTGCCGCTGCCGGGCGCCGAGCAGCATCCGCGGGGCGCGGGGCTCACCTACATCGATCACCTGACCCACAACGTGCACCGCGGCCGCATGGACGAATGGGCGGGCTTCTACGAGCGGCTGTTCAACTTCCGCGAGGTCCGCTATTTCGATATCGAAGGCAAGCTGACGGGTCTCAAGAGCAAAGCGATGACGAGCCCCTGCGGCAAGATCCGCATCCCGATCAACGAGAGCGCCGACGACAAGTCGCAGATCCAGGAGTATCTCGTCGCGTACCACGGCGAGGGCATCCAGCACGTCGCGCTCGGCACCGGCGACATCCACGCTACCGTCGACGAGCTGCGCGGGCGCGGTGTCGCGTTTCAGGACACTCCGGATACGTACTACGATCTGCTCGCGACGCGATTGCCGAATCACAAGGAAGACACGGCGCGGCTCAAGAAGAACCGCATCCTTCTCGACGGCGCGCCGGCCAAGGACGAGATGCTGTTGCAGATTTTCACCATCACTGTCGTCGGCCCGATTTTCTTCGAGATCATCCAGCGCAAGGGCAATGAGGGCTTCGGCGAAGGCAATTTCCGCGCGCTGTTCGAATCCATCGAGCTCGATCAGATCCGGCGCGGGGTGTTGAAGGGCTGAACAGTCGTCTTCCGCGATTTCGCCTGTGCTCTCGCCCCTGGGCTTTTCCCTGCTGCGCCGGCTCTCCGACGGCGAGCTTCACTCCGGTGAAGCGCTCGCGGCCGCGAGCGGCATTTCGCGCGCACGCGTCTCGCAGGTCCTCAAGGAAGCCGGCGCCGCCGGCCTGAAACTCGAGCGCACGCGCGGCCGCGGCTACCGGCTGCAGGACGCGTTGCCGTTCCTCAGCCGCGACGCGATCGTCCGCGCGCTGGGCGCGCGGGGAGGCGCACTTGCGATCGAGATCGCGGATGTGCTCGATTCGACCAGCAGCGAGCTCGCGCGGCGCGCCGCGCAGGGCGACGTCCACCGCCATCTGCTCGCCGCCGAATGGCAGACGACCGGACGCGGCCGGCGCGGCCGCGGCTGGACGTCGGTTGTCGGCGGAAGCCTCACCTTCTCGCTCGGCTGGCGCTTCGAGCAGGGCGCCGGCTACCTCTCGGCGCTGCCGCTGGCGGTCGGGCTCGCGCTCGCCGCCGCGCTCGATGCCGAGGGCTTCGCGGGCATCGAACTCAAGTGGCCGAACGACCTGATTCACGACAAGCGAAAACTCGGCGGCATCCTGGTCGAGCTTTCCGGCGACGCGCTGGGACCGTCGCTCGCGGTGATCGGCGTGGGACTTAACGTCCGCCTGCCTGCGGGCGCGCGGCGGGAGATCGGGCAACCGGTCGCCGATCTCGCCGGCATAACGCCGGGACGGACGATCGATCGCAATGCCGTGCTCGCGCGCATCGCCGTGGAACTCGTCGCCATGCTCGAGGCCTACGCCGTCGCGGGCTTCGCGCCGCTGCGCACCGCATGGCAACGGCGGCACGCGCTCCAGAAAAAGCCGGTACAGGTCCTGCTGCCGGATGGCGGCAGGGTGCGCGGGAAGGTCGTCGGCGTCGACGCCGACGGCGCGCTGGTTCTCGACAGCGGCGGGCGCCGGCTGCGCTTCGTCAGCGGCGAAGTCTCGCTGCGGCAGCCGTGATCCTGGTCCTCGACTGCGGCAACAGCCGGCTCAAGTGGGGGCTGGCCGGGCCGCACGGCTGGGTCTCGCAAGGCAACATTCCCAACCAGGAGATCGGCACGCTGGCGTTGCGCGACTGGCAGAATCTGCCGCGGCCGGCGCGCGTGGTCGGCGTCAACGTTGCAGGCGAGGCGACGCGCGTGCGCGTCGAAGCGCAGCTCGTCCGCTGGCGCACCGCGCCCGAATGGCTGATCGCGCACGAAGAGGCGGGCGGCGTCTACAACCGCTACGCGCGGCCGTCGCAACTCGGCGCGGATCGCTGGGCTTCGCTGGTCGCGGCGCGGCAGCGGGTGGCAAACGAGTTGTTCCCCTCGTCGTGCGTGGTCGTCAACGCCGGTACCGCAGTGACGGTCGACGCGCTCGACGACACAGGCGTGTTTCGCGGCGGGATCGTGCTGCCGGGGCTCAACATGATGCTGCAGGCGCTGGCAGCGAACACCGCCGCACTCAGGGTGCCGCCGGGGCGCTTTCACGATTTCCCCATCAACACCGCCGATGCGCTCGCCTCCGGAGTGATGCAGGCGGTGTGCGGGGCGATCGAGCAGATGCGCCGGCGCCTGGCCGACGACGGCCCGGTGCCGAAGGCCTATCTTGCCGGCGGCGCCGCCGCCGACATCGCGCCGCACCTTACCGCGCCGGTGGAGGTCGTGGATAATCTGGTGCTCGAGGGCGTGCTCGCCCTCGCGGAGGCCTCGACCCGAGGATGAGAACGCTCGTCTTTCTGCTGCTGCTCGCCAACCTGACGTTGTTCGCCTATACCAAGCTCGACAGCCTGGGCGCGGGCGAGGGAGTGCGCTTGTCCCAGCAGGTGCAGCCGGAAAAGATCTCGCTGCTCACGCCGCAGCAGGTCGCCGCGCTCGGTCCGGCCAAGGCTTCCGCGCTCGCCGATGTCTGCGTCGAATGGGGCCCGCTTTCCGATAGCGACAGGACGCGTGCGCTCGCGATGCTCGAGCCGCTCGACCTCGCGCGCCTGATCAGCCAGAAGAAGGTCGAAGTCATCGCCGACTACTGGGTGTTCCTTCCGCCGGCGGTGAACAAGGCGGCTGCCGACCGCCGCGTGGAGGAGCTCAAGACGCAGGGCGTCCGGGACGTCTCGTTGGTCGACAGTGGGCCGCAGCGCTTCGCGATCTCGCTCGGCGTATTCCGGACTGAGGACGCCGCGCAGGCGCGGCTCGCGGCGCTGCAAGCGCAAGGCGTCAAGGCGGTGAAGGTGGGCGCGCGCGCGCAGTCGGTCATGCAGACGGTGCTCGTCGTGCGCGATCCGCCCGCACCCGCGGTCGCGCGCCTGAAGGAGCTGCAAGGCGGATTCGGGGGCTCCGAGATCAAGATCGGCGCATGCGACAAGACGACATGACGACCGCGGAGCGCGCCGCGCGTGCGGAGGCGATCCGCCAGGCGCGCTCGCCGCGTGAGGTCGAGCGCGCGCGGGCGCTGTTCGTCGAATACGCGCAATGGCTCAAGGTCGACCTGTGCTTCCAGGGCTTCGACCGGGAGCTCGCGAGCCTGCCCGGCGCGTATGCTCCGCCGTGCGGGCGCTTGCTGCTCGCCGGCGATCCCGACACGGCATTCGGGTGCATCGCTTTGCGGCCGCTCGATCCCGGTTCGGGGTGCGGCTGCGACGTGGCCGCGGCGAAGCCCGAGGTTGTGGCCGCCGAAGTGAAGCGCCTTTACGTCCAGCCCGCGCGGCGCGGCGAAGGCTGGGGTGAACGTCTGGCGCGCGCGATCGTCGCCGAGGCGCGCACGATCGGCTATCGCGAGCTCAAGCTCGATACGCTCGAATGGATGACTGCCGCGCGCGCACTCTACGCCGGGCTGGGCTTCCGGGAATGCGCGCCGTACTATGAGAATCCGCTTGCCGGGGTGGTGTACATGTCGCTTACGCTGTGCGCGGCTTAAGCGAATACGCAGGCTGCGAACCCAATTCCATATTGCATGTTTCTCTCCCGTGCCGAAACCGAAACGATCGATGCGGCGATTGCGCGGATCGAAGCGCGCACCGGTGTGCAGGTCGTCACCGCGATTGTCGGCAAGGCGGACGCGTACGCGGAGCTGCCATGGATCGCGTTCGCGCTGGGCGTCTCCCTGGCAGCGCTCGTCTCGGTCGTCGTCGACTGGGTGCGGCCGGAGTGGATCACGGCGCACGTTGCGCTACTCACTACCGCGACGCTCCTCGCCGCCGGCGGCGCGAGCGCTCTGGCGGCTGTGTTCGTGCCGGCGTATGCGCGGCTCTTCCTGCGGCCTGCCCTGCGCGACCTGGAGGTGCGGCACTACGCGCAGGCGCTGTTTCTGCGCCGCGAGCTGTACAAGACCCGCGCGCGCAACGGCATCCTGATCCTGGTCTGCAAGTTCGAGCGCAAGGTCGAAATCCTGCCCGACGTCGGCATGTACGGGCGCGTCGCCGGTGAGGACTGGGACCGCGTCATCGTGGCGATGGCGCCGCTGTTGCGCGATGGTCGCTTCGCCGACGCGTTGCACGCGGGCCTGGCGCTCCTCGGACAAGTGCTCGCCGCGAAGGGTTTTGCCGGGCGGGACGGCAGCGAGAACGAGCTGCCCGACGGACCGATCGAAGAGCAGGGCCCGGCGTGATCCGGTGCCCGCGGTACGCGATCGCCGGCCTGCTCTCTCTCACGCTCGCGTGGGTCGGTGCGGCGCTTGGCGCCGACGTTCCTTTTCTCACCGGCCGCGTGGTCGACAACGCCGAGATCCTGAAACCGGCGACGCGCGAGAAGATCACGACCGTGCTCAAGGCGCGCGAGCAAGCGACCGGCGATCAGGTCGCGGTCCTCACCGTGCCGACGATCGGCGGCGAGTCGGTCGAGGAATACGCGGTCAAGGTGTTCGAGAACTGGAAGCTCGGCCAGAAGGGCAAGGATAACGGCGTACTGGTCGTCGTCGTGCCGCAGGATCACAAGATGCGCATCGAAGTCGGCTACGGGCTCGAGGGCACGCTGACCGACGCCGCGGCGAGCCGCATCATCCGCAACGTCATGACTCCGCAGTTCAAGGCCGGCGATTTCGACAAGGGAATCGCCAACGGCGTCGACGCGATCGTCGCCACGCTCGAGGGCAAGGCTGGCGTCGCGGCCGACTCCGGCGCCTCATCTTCCAGTACGAGCGGCCAGTCGCTGCATTTCAACGCTCCCGATCTGCCCTGGCCGGAGCGGATTCTGATCGGCGCGTTCGTGTTCGGCATCATCGGCCTGTTCACCTTCATCGGCATCATGACACCCGGAGTCGGCTGGTTCCTGTATGTGTTCCTGATCCCGTTCTGGGCGATGTTTCCGATCATCATCGTTGGCACGCGCGGCGCGCTCACGCTGCTCGGCATCTACATCGTCGGCTATCCGCTCGCCAAGCTGCTGCTCGGGCGCAGCGCGTGGTACGAGAAGGCGGCGCAGGACCTCAAGAGCAAAGGCACGGCGAGCGTGGGCGGGTTCACCTTCACGAGCAGCGGCTCGTCGGGCTCCTCGTCGGGTGGCGGCGGGTTCTCGGGCGGCGGCGGTAGCTCGGGAGGCGGTGGAAGCTCAGGCAGTTGGTAGGGCCGAATTCATTCGGCCGCCACCGTTCCATCGCGCCCCGCGTGCGAATAAATCGCACCTACGCCTTCGCGGCGGCCTCCTTGTAAGGGCCACGTGCGAGCACCATGTCGGGTGTCGGCCGCTACCGCGACTGCTGCGGGCACAAGGCAGCAGTGAACATCGACACGCTGAGTTGCCCGCAGCCCATCCGCCTCCGCGGTCGCATCCCCGCATCGCTGCGCTCGTGGGGCGAGCGGCGAGGCGGAGCGAGGCTCCGCGAGCGCAAGCGAGTGGAGGCGACCCGAGCCGGGCGCGAGAGCCGACAACTCCACGCAAGAAACTCGCTCGACTGCGGCGGAGGCCCCTGCTTCGCGCTCCGGCGTCGTCCTTGCGCGATCCCCGCGCTACGAGTGGGGCGAGCGGCGAGGCGGAGCGAGTGGAGGCGACCCGAGCCCGGGGCGAGGGCCGACAACGCTACGCGCCGTATTCACCCGACCGTCACGGAGGCCCTTCGCTGCGGGCTCGCGCGGTGACCGCGAAATGCCGGCCGTCATCGCGCGGACAGGCGGCGGGCTCGATCCGGATGTCGCGATAGCCGGCATCCTTGATCAGCGTGAGCGCTTCATCCTCGGTGTACCAGGTGAGCGCGAGCGTCTCATCCTCGCGCGCGGTGATCGCGCGCCGTTCGCGCCGTTCGTAGCGGCTCTTGACATCGATGCGTCGCAACTCGACGTCGACGAAGGTCTCGGAGCGCAGCCCGATGCGGCAACCCTCGACCGGCGTGACCGTGCGTACTTCGACCACCGCCGCGCCCGGCGGATGCTCCGCGCCGGCCGGCACGAACAAATCGACCAGCAGGAGGCCCGGATCGATCAGATGCGCGCGGATCCGGAGCAGCGCATCCAGCGCCGCGGTTGGATCGGTCAGAAGCTGAAACGATCCCCCTGCGACGAACGCCGCGGCGTAGCGAAACGGCAGGTTCAGCGCGGCAACATTCTGGCGGAACAGTTCGGTCGCGCGGGCGCTCGCCTCGAGCCGCTTGCGGCAGCTCGCGAGCATCGCCTCGGAGATGTCGACGCCGTGAACCTGGAATCCCGCTTCGAGCAGCGGCACGAGCAGCCGTCCGGAGCCGGCCATGACGTCGAGTACCGGTCCGACGGCACGCGGCAGCCGCGCCGAGTACCACGCAATCTCGCCATCGCTGGCGCGCGGCTCTTCCGCGTCATGGAACAGCGTGCCGAGGGTTCCGTAGGCGGACACGGCGTGTCGTCTCGTCACGGTTGGGGGGACGCGGTGAGATCGCCCACCGCCCCGGCGATGGCGTCGATCCACCGTCGCGCGGCAGCCACTTCGCCGGTCCAGCGCAGGAACCCGTGGATCATGCCCGCGCACTCGACGATGCGTACGGGGACCCGCGCAGCTTCGAGGCAGCGCGCGTACTCGAGACCGTCGTCGCGCAGCACGTCCGCGCCTGCGAGCGCGATCACCGCCGGGGGCAGATCGGACAGCTCCTTTGCGACCAGAGGCGATAACTCCGGCTGAGCCGCGTCCGCGCCGGCCCGATAGGTGTCCCAGTACCACGCCATCTGGGCCCCGGTCAGGTTGTAACCGCTTGCGAATTCGCGATACGACGCGCGCGAGCACGTTGCATCCAGCGCCGGATAGAGCAGCAGCTGGACGTCCGGTTGGGGCGCGCGTCCACGCGCGAGCCGCAGCGTCAGCGCCGCGACCAGATTGCCGCCGGAGCTGTCCCCGGCGACGCCGAACCGCGTGCCGTCGGCACCCAGCGCACGCGCGTTGCTGCGCGCCCACCGCCACGCGGCTTCGACGTCGTCGAGCGCCGCGGGATACACGTACTCGGGCGCGAGCCGATAGTCGACCGCGACGACGACCGAGCCAAGGCGGTTGGCGAGGATCCGGCAGAGCTTGTCGTGGGAGTCGAGCGAGCCGGTGACCCAGCCGCCACCGTGCGCATAAAGCGTGAGCGGTACCGGTGCCGTCGACGTCGAGCGATAGACTCGCACCGGCACCTGACCCGGACGACCCGGCGCAACCATGTCGCGAATCGACTCGACTTCTTCCGCCGGCCCGCCGAGAAGCTTCGGCGCCGCCTCGGCGGCTGCGCGCAGTTGCGCGACATCGGCCGGGCCTGGGGCCGCCGGCACGTTGAAGACCGTTTCGAGGAGGCGCCGGATATCGGAGTCGAGCATCGCGCGTTCCGCCCTTTTCCCATCGATGGTACCGGATTCGCGCCGGCGGAGTTGGCATGTGAGTCGGCAAGTGAGTTGACAAGGCGCGCGACAACCCTTACTTTGGCGCCAAGCGCCGATTTGAACCGGGTGAGGTTGCTTGAGTTGCATGCCCATCCGACAGCTTGCGGGCGCTCTACAAATCCAGCTAAAGCGGCTTTCGACCGAAACCCGCTCGGCGGCAAGCTGAACGGGTTTTTTATTTGACGGGTCTGACCATGACGGTGACCAACGACAAGACCGCACTGCTCACGAAGTTGCTCCGCGAGCGCATCCTCATTCTCGACGGCGCGATGGGCACCATGATCCAGGGCCGCAAGCTCGGCGAGGCCGACTATCGCGGCCCCGCCGCGTGCGGTCTGCATGGGCACGCCCACGACCTCAAGGGCGACAACGACCTGCTCGTACTCACGCAGCCCGACGTGATCCGCGCGATCCACGACGAGTTCCTCGCCGCGGGCGCCGACATCATCGAGACCAACACCTTCAACGCGACGCGCATCGCGCAGGCCGACTATCGGCTGCAGAACCGCGTGCGCGAGATCAACCTCGCCGCCGCGCGGATCGCGCGCGAGCGCGCCGACGCGTGGACCGCGAGGACGCCCGACAAGCCGCGCTTCGTCGCGGGCGCTCTCGGGCCCACCAACCGCACCGCGACGATCTCGCCGGACGTCAACGACCCGGGCTTCCGTAACGTGAGTTACGACGAGCTCGTCGCGGCCTACGGCGAGGCGGCCGCCGCGCTGATCGAGGGCGGCGTCGACCTGTTGCTGGTCGAGACGGTCTTCGATACGCTGAACGCCAAGGCCGCGCTGTTCGCGATCGACGCTTACTTCGACGAGCACGGCGTGCGCCTGCCCATCATCGTGTCGGGGACGATCACCGACGCGTCCGGGCGCACGTTGTCGGGACAGACGACAGAGGCGTTCTGGAACTCGGTGCGACACGCGAGACCGCTCGCCGTCGGATTGAATTGCGCGCTCGGCGCGGCGCTGATGCGACCGTACATCGAGGAGATCGCGCGCGTCGCCGACACGTTCGTGTCCTGCTATCCCAACGCGGGCCTGCCCAATCCGATGAGCGAGACCGGCTACGACGAGACGCCGGCGACGACCGCGGGGCTGATCCGCGACTTCGCGCAGAACGGCTTCGTCAACATCGTCGGCGGCTGCTGCGGGACGACGCCGGACCACATCCGCGCGATCGCGGAGGCGGTGAAGGATCTGTCGCCGCGGAATTTCTTGACGACGCAACCGCGCGATGCCGGCACCTGACCGACGCGAATCGTCAGGCCCCGATCGAAAGGGCGCGGAGTTCGCTCAGCGGCAAGGCGCGAGCGATCCGGCGCAGCGCACGTATAAGATGATACGTAAGCAAGACGGATCGTGAGCAACGCAGCCGATGAGATGAAATCCGGGCCAAGGCGATCGGGGGCCTTGCGCTTAGCCGGCCTCGAGCCGCTGACGATCGACGACGACTCGCTGTTCGTCAACGTCGGCGAGCGGACCAACGTCACCGGCTCGCGCGCGTTCGCCAAGCTGGTTCTCGCCGGCGATTTCGCCGGCGCGGTCGAAGTTGCCCGCCAGCAGGTCAGCAACGGCGCGCAGATGATCGACGTCAACATGGACGAGGCGATGCTCGACTCCAAGGCGGCGATGGTGAGATTCCTGCACCTGATCGCGGCCGAGCCCGATATCGCGCGGGTGCCGGTGATGATCGATTCCTCGAAGTGGGACGTCATCGAGGCGGGACTTAAGTGCGTGCAGGGGAAGCCCGTCGTCAACTCGATCTCGATGAAGGAAGGCGAGGCGGAGTTCCTGCGCCAGGCGCGCCTGGTCAGGCGCTACGGCGCCGCGGCGATCGTGATGTGCTTCGACGAGAAGGGCCAGGCCGACAGCTACGAGCGTCGGATCGCGATCGCCCGCCGCGCGTACGACCTCCTGGTTGACAGGATCGGCTTTCCGGCCGAGGACATCATCATCGACCCGAACGTGTTCGCGATCGCGACCGGCATCGAGGAGCACGCGAACTACGCGGTCGATTTCATTCGCGCTGCCGCGTGGATCAAGCAACACCTCCCGCACGCCAAGGTCTCCGGCGGCATCTCTAACGTGAGCTTCAGCTTCCGCGGTAACGATCCGGTGCGGGAGGCAATCCACACCGTCTTTCTGTATCACGCGATCCGCGCGGGCCTGACGATGGGCATCGTCAACGCCGGTCAGCTCGGCGTCTACGACGATCTCGCTCCGGAATTGCGCGAGCGCGTCGAGGACGCCGTGCTCAACCGCCGCGCCGACGCGACGGAACGGCTGGTGACGTTCGCCGAGACGTACAAGGCTAAAGGCAGGAAGCCGGAGGAGGATCTCGCGTGGCGCGAGCGCAGCGTCGAAGACCGCCTGTCGCACGCGCTGGTCAAAGGCATCACCACATACATCGTCGACGATACCGAGGAGGCGCGGCGCAAGTACCCGCGCCCGATCCAGGTGATCGAAGGCCCGCTGATGGCGGGCATGAACGTCGTCGGCGATCTGTTCGGCGCGGGCAAGATGTTTTTGCCGCAAGTCGTGAAGAGCGCGCGGGTGATGAAGCAGGCAGTCGCGCACCTCGTACCGTTCATCGAGGCCGAGAAAGCGAAATCGGGCGACGCCGGCAAGCCGAAAGGCACGATCGTGATGGCGACGGTGAAGGGCGACGTGCACGACATCGGCAAGAACATCGTCGGCGTCGTCCTCCAGTGCAACAATTTCGAGGTGATCGACCTCGGAGTGATGGCGCCGGCGCAGAAGATACTCGACACCGCGCGCGACAGGAACGCTGACATCGTCGGGCTGTCGGGCTTGATCACGCCCTCGCTCGAGGAGATGGCGTACGTCGCGCACGAGATGCAGCGCCTGGGCATGCGGCAGCCGCTGCTGATCGGTGGCGCGACGACCTCGCGGGTGCACACGGCGGTGAAGATCGCGCCCAACTACGCCGGCGTCACGGTGTACGTGCCGGACGCGTCGCGTGCAGTAGGTGTGGCGAGCAACCTGATCTCCGACGAGCTGCGCGACGCCTACGTCAGAGGAGTCGCGGCGGATTACGCGAAAATCCGCGCACAGCATGCGGCGAAGAAGGGACCCGCGCTGATCTCTCTGGAGGCCGCGCGGGCGAATGCTTTCAAGGCCGACTGGCGCGGCTACACACCGCCGCGTCCGGCGTTCCTCGGCCGCAGGGAAATCAGGAACGCCGATCTGGGCGAGCTCGCGCGGCACGTCGACTGGGCGCCGTTCTTCCAGACCTGGGAGCTCTCGGGGCCGTTTCCTGCGATTCTCGAC
>JBGPYP010000391.1:0-2333 GCA_041493285.1 Casimicrobiaceae bacterium | reverse complement strand
TCTGCGTTGTTGCGCGGCTTGCGAATAGGACGAGCTATTCGCTGCGCCCGCAGTTGGCAACTGAGGCCTAGCATCTGAAGCCATTGCGCCAGAAACGCGGCTCATGTGGGACTTGTTCAGAGGTTCCCTAAGCGGATCGAGTCGAGCGGCGCGGAATTTCCGCCTCCGGCGGGCGGTCGAACGGAGTGTAGCGCGTCGCCGGCGGTCGTGACTAGACGCCCTCGCCGCTCTATAGTGGCGGCTTGTCGACTTCGCGGAAACAACACGCCTTGAACGGAGCCACCCGCCGATGACCGTCCGTCCCGCCGCCCCGGGCTACGCGATCCCGGTCCCCGCACGCCTCGCGGCAGTGCTCGAGCAGCTCGGCCGCATCGTCGTCGGCAAGGACACGCCGCTGAAGCTCGCGCTCGCCTGTCTGCTCGCGCGCGGACACCTCCTGATCGAGGATATCCCGGGCGTGGGCAAGTCGACGCTGGCGCAGGCGCTCGCCAGCGCGCTGGGCCTGCACTACGCGCGCATCCAGTTCACCAGCGACCTCCTGCCCGCCGATGTGCTGGGCGTGTCGATCTTCGATCCGGCTACCCAGACCTTCCGCTTTCACGCGGGGCCGATCTTCCATTCGGTCGTGCTCGCCGACGAGATCAACCGCGCGCCGCCGAAGACGCAGAGCGCGCTGCTGGAAGCGATGGAAGAGCGACAGGTTTCGGCCGACGGCGAGACGCGGCCGCTGCCGGAGCCGTTCTTCGTCATCGCCACCCAGAATCCGGCCGAGCAGATCGGCGCCTATCCGCTGCCCGAATCGCAGCTCGACCGCTTTCTGATGGCGATCGAGTTGGGCTATCCCGATCCCGCCGCCGAACGCGAGCTTCTGATCTCCGGCGACCGGCGCGCGCGCATCCCGACGCTGACACCGTGTGCCAATCCGGCGACGCTCATCGCTTGGCAGCGCGAAGCCGCGGCGGTACACGTGGCGCCGGCGCTGCTCGACTACGTGCAGGCGCTGCTCGCGGCATCGCGCGGCACGGGCAACAGCGGGAGCCGCGGCGGCAACGGCGCAGGCGCGTCCGGCATTCAGCGCGGCCTGTCGCCACGCGCGGGCCTGTTGCTCGTCGCAGCCGCCCGCGCTTGGGCGCTCCTCGCCGGGCGGCCGATGGTCTTGCCCGAAGACGTGCAAGCGGTTTTCCCGTCGGTGGCCGGGCATCGTCTTGCCGGCAGCACGCGCGCGGGCGGCCCGCAGGCGGAAGCGCTGCTGGGCGCGGTGCCGCTGCCCTAGGTTGCTTAAGCGTCCCGGCCGAATGAGCTCGGCCCCGCAGTCCAACACGACCGTCGCGCGATCCTGGGCGAAGCGCTGGCGCCAGCGGTTCTGGCGCCTCGACGCCGGTGATCGCGGCCCGATCGTCCTGCGCCATCGCCGAATTTACATCCTGCCGACGCGCCGCGGGCTGGCGCTGATCGCCACGCTGGCGATCATGCTGCTCACGTCGATGAATTACTCGCTCTCGCTCGGTCACGCGCTCACGTTTCTGGTTGCCGGGCTCGTCGCGGCGGCGTTGTTGCAAACGTACCGGAACCTCGCCGGCATCGCGGCCTCGCCGCTCGCCGCGGGGGAAGCGTTCGCCGGCAGCCAGATCGGTTTTACGCTGTCGCTCGCCAACACGGGAGCGGAGCGCCGTGGGATCGTCGTCACGCCGCGGTCGGGACTCTCGGTCCGCGTCGATCTGCCGGCAGGAGCGACGCGGCCGGTGCAGCTCTCCGTGCCCGCGCCGCGGCGCGGCCGCGTCGCGCTCGGTCGCGTCACACTATCGACCGACTTTCCGCTCGGCCTCTGGCGCGGCTGGGCGTACGTGCACTTCCCGTTGGCGGGCATCGTGTATCCCGCACCCGAGGCGCCGCCGCCGCAATTGCCGCTGGGACTGGAAGGGTTCGACGTGCGTCGCAGCACGCGTGCCGCCGATGCCGAACTCGCCGGCTTGCGCGACTACCATCCGGGCGACCCACTGAACCGCATCGCTTGGAAAGCGGTCGCGCGCGGCGCGGGTTGGTACACGAAACAGTTTGAAGGCAGCGGCGGCGGCGGAACGCTGGAGTTCCTGTGGAGCGAGCTGCCGCCCGGTCTCGGGGTCGAGGCACGCCTTTCGCGCCTGAGCGCGTGGATTCTCGCCGCCGAGCGCCAAGCGCGCGCTTTCGGCCTCGCGCTGCCCGGCACGGAGCTCTCGCCCGGGTCCGGCGCGGGCCATCGGCGCGCTGCGCTCTCCGCACTGGCGCTCTTTCCGGCGGAGCGTGCGCCATGATCTTCGCGCCAACTCCCGCCGCGCCGCTCGCTCGCCCGCAGC
>JBGPYP010000171.1:0-5704 GCA_041493285.1 Casimicrobiaceae bacterium | reverse complement strand
TCATCTGTTGCGCATTCTTGGCCCGAACTGCGTCGGCCTTCTCGTTCCCGGCTTCGGGCTCAACGCCAGCTTCGCCCACACCGGCGCGTTACCCGGGAAGATTGCGTTCGTGTCGCAATCGGGCGCACTGGTTACGGCAGTGCTCGACTGGGCGAAGTCCAGGGGCATCGGTTTTACGAAATTCGTTTCGCTCGGCGATAGCGCCGACGTCGACTGTGGGGACGTGCTCGACTACCTCGGCAGCGACCCGGAGACGCACGCGATCCTGCTCTATATCGAAGCGATCACCGCGGCACGCAAGTTCATGTCCGCGGCGCGGGCTGCGGCGCGGAACAAGCCGGTGCTTGTGGTCAAGGCCGGGCGAGCACCCGAAGGGGCCCGAGCGGCTGCTTCTCACACCGGTGCGCTTGCGGGCTCGGATGATGTGTACGACGCCGCGATTCGCCGCGCCGGGATGCTACGCGTGTCCTCAACCGAGGATCTGTTCGATGCCGTGGAGACGCTGGCGCGGGCGCGCCCCCTCGCTGGGGATCGATTGACGATCATGACCAACGGCGGTGGCCCCGGCGTCATGGCAACGGACGCCCTGATCGGTGCTCAAGGCCGGTTGGCTTCGCTCTCGCAGGAAACGCTGCGCAAACTCGACACGATCCTGCCCTTCACCTGGTCACGCGGCAATCCGGTAGACATCATCGGCGATGCACCGGCCGAGCGCTACGTGCAAACCTTGCAGATTCTCCTGGAAGACCCGCAATCGGATGCCGTCCTGTTCATCCACGCACCGACCGCCATCGTTCCGAGTGCGGAGATTGCCGCGGCTGTCGCCCCAGTGGTCAAGAAGGCTCAACGCAATGTGCTCGCGTGCTGGCTCGGCGGTGATGCGGTGAGAAAGGCGAGGGGCACTTTCGAGGAAGCCGGCATCCCAACCTATGACACGCCCGAAGAGGCTGTGCGCGCATTTGCCCAGATCGTGCAATATCGACGCAATCAGGACCTGTTGATGGAGGTTCCCCCGTCACGATCGGCTGAATTTGTCCACGATCGCGCAAAGGCGCAGGCCGTAGTGAAAAGCGCGCTCGCGGACGGCCGGACCATGCTGTCGGAGCCGGAAGCCAAGGCGGTGCTCGCGGCGTACAGCATTCCCGTGGTCGATACGCGGATCGCGACAACGGTCGAGGAGGCGGTAAAGGTTGCACTCGAACTCGGCTTCCCCGTAGCGCTCAAGATTCTCTCGCCCGATGTTACGCATAAGTCCGACGTGGGCGGCGTCATCCTCGATTTGGAAACCCCGGCAGCGGTCGATGCCGCCGCGAAAGCCTTGCAAGGACGCTTGCGGCAGTATCGGCCCAGTGCAAGCTTGAAGGGCTTTACCGTGCAGACCATGGTACGACGGCCCAACGCTCTTGAACTCATCGTCGGCGTGACAACGGATGCCGTTTTCGGCCCGATCGTTCTCTTCGGCCAAGGTGGGACCGCCGTCGAGGTCACCGCCGACCACGCGGTCGGCCTGCCGCCCCTTAACACCGTGCTCGCGCGCGACCTCATCTCCCGCACGCGTATTTCCAGACTGTTGGCCGGCTACCGTGGCCGGCCGCCGGCAGACATCAGCGCGATCAGCCGGACGTTGATTCAGCTGTCGCATTTGATCGCCGACATTCCGGAGATTGTCGAACTCGACATCAATCCGCTTCTGGCGGACGACGGAGGCGTTCTTGCACTCGATGCGCGCATGGTTGTCGCGCCCTCGGATGCAACCGGCCTGGATCGATTCGCGATCCGCCCCTACCCCGAGGAGCTTGAGGAGTGGATTCTTTGGCAAGGGCGGAAGGTCTTGCTGCGACCCATCAGGCCCGAGGACGGTGCCCAGCATGTCGAATTCTTCAACGCGCTTGAGCCGGACGATGTCCGCTATCGAGTCTTCATGCGGATGCGTGAGCTGCGGCGCTCGGAGCTCGCCCGTCTAACGCAGATTGACTACGATCGGGAAATGGCGTTCATCGCTGCCGGCGAGTGCGAACCCGGTCGCTTCGAGACGCTCGGCGTGGTGCGTGGGATTGCGGATCCGGACAACGTTTCCGCCGAGTTCGCGATCATCGTCCGTTCCGATCTCAAAGGACAGGGGCTCGGCCCGATCCTGCTTAAGAAACTCATCGACTACTGCCGAAGCCGTGGAACCAAGGAACTTGTGGGCGAAGCGCTCGCGGATAATCAACGCGTCATCGGATTGGTTCGACGTTTCGGCGCTGCGGTGACCCATTCCGAGCCGGGCACGGTCGTCATTAGGTTCGACTTGAGTGCCTTGCGGGCACCATCGTGACATTCACGCCGATCTAGAGCATGCGATCCTCACGCCAAGCCAGCAGGATGGTTGTGCGGCAGGCGAGCGCGCGCGGCTTTTCACTCGAACCGGCATCGACGTTTGTGGCGGCAGTTCGCCGGCGCCGCCCCGGGGTCAGCCCTTCACGCAGACGATAGGCTCCAGCCGCGCTACCTTGCGCGCAAGACCAGCGCGATCGGCGGCGTCGACGACCGCGGCCACGTCCTTGTAGGCGCCCGGTGCCTCCTCCGCAACGCCGCGCTGCGACGGGCTGCGGATGAGGATTCCGCGCCCGGCTAGCTCGTCGATGACCTGTCGGCCACCCCAGCGTCGCGAGGCCTCGTGGCGGCTCATGCTGCGGCCCGCGCCATGGCAGGCCGAGCCGAACGCCGCGCCCATGCCGCGCGAGGTGCCGACGAGCACGTACGATGCGGTGCCCATGCTGCCGCCGATCAGCACCGGCTGTCCGCTGGAATAGAACACGGGAGGCAGGTCGGGATGCCCGGGGCCGAACGCGCGCGTGGCGCCCTTGCGATGCACGAAGAGTTCACGTTTTTTTCCGTCGACGACGTGTTCCTCGACCTTGCACGTGTTGTGCGACACGTCGTAGAGGAGACTGAGCTCGGCACCGGGCAGCACCTCACGAAAAGCTTGCCGTGTCAGGTGGGTGAGGATCTGCCGGTTGGCGAGCGCGCAGTTGATCCCGGCCCGCATCGCGCCGAGGTAGCGTTCGCCGACGGAGGAACGGATCGGCGCGCAGGCGAGCTCGCGATCGGGGAGCGCGATGCCCGCCGTCTTGGCGGCGATCGCCATTTCGCGCAGGAACTCGGTGCCGATCTGGTGCCCGAGCCCGCGCGAGCCGCAATGGATGCTGACGACCACCGCGCCGACTTCGAGCCCGAAGGCGCTCGCGATCGCCGCGTCGTGGATCGCGGTCACGCGCTGCACTTCGAGGTAGTGGTTGCCGGAGCCGAGCGTTCCCATTTCGTCGCGCTGGCGCCGCTTGGCGGCGTCGGACACCGCGCCCGGATCGGCGCCGCTCATCGCGCCGCGCTCTTCGATGCGCTCGAGATCCTCGGGGCGGCCGTAGCCCTCACCGACCGCCCAGCGCGCGCCGCCGGTGAGCATCGCGTCCATCTGCGCGGGCGAGAGGCGCAGCGCGCCGGTGCTGCCGAGCCCGGCCGGGATGCGCGCATAGAGCGTATCGGCGAGCGGGCGCTGGACGCGCTCGACGTCCGCGGCGGTGAGGCGCGTCAGCAGCGTGCGCACGCCGCAGGAAATGTCGAAGCCCACACCGCCCGCCGAGACGACACCGCCTTCCCCCGGATCGAAGGCAGCGACGCCGCCGATCGGAAAGCCGTAGCCCCAGTGCGCGTCGGGCATCGCGAACGACGCCTTGACGATGCCGGGCAGCGCCGCGACGTTGGCGACCTGCTCGGGCACTTTCTCATCCATGGCGCGGATTAGCGCTTCGTCGGCGTAGATCACGCCGGGTACGCGCATCGCGCCGGTCGCCGGCAGATGCCACTCGCATTCGCCTTTGCGAATCAACCGCGAGACATCCATGTCCGGCAGCTCCTTTCGCCAACGCACACCGCGCGCATCAGACGTCCACCACGCACTGCGCGACCCACGCGCCGTCCACACGTCGGGCGACCGACATGGCAGTGTAGGTCGCGCCCTTGATCTCCACCGCCGGTCGATGGCGCTCGCGGTCGAGCGGCTCGCCCCAGGCGGTGGCCTCCAGGCGATGATCGTGCAGCCTCACCTCGAAGCGGCCGAACAGCGCGTTGCGCGTCGCCATCTCGTAGATCAACGCATTGAGCCAGTCGGCGAAGAGCAGCTCGTCGTCGGGCGCTTCGCAGCGGATCTCGACCGCCTGTTTGGGCGCGACCCGGGCCGGGTCGGTCATCACGGCGGTGAGTGCCAGCGCGGCCTGCGCGAAGGCCTCCTCCCGCGTGGCCCCGATGCCGCGGACGCCGATGTCCGCGCCGTGCGCGAAGTGTTCCCAACCCATGGTGTATCCTCGACCTCTGCCGCGTTCCCTGCAAGCGTTCCCCGTGTGCCGGGACGGGGCGATCCGCCCTGCCAACCGAACGTCCTTTGCACGAGTGCCACGCGATGGCTCCCGGCGTCCTCCTTACCGACTTGTACGAGCTGACGATGCTTCAGGCGTATTTCGAGCAGCGGATGAACGGTACGGCGGTATTCGAGTTCTTCGTCCGCAAGCTGCCGCCGGGCCGCAACTTCCTGGTCGCGGCGGGGCTCGCCCAGGCGCTCGAGTATCTCGATACGCTCGCCTTCACGGCCGAGGATCTCGAGTGGATGCGCGGCTGCGGCCGCTTTCGCCCGGCGTTCGTCGATTCGCTCGCGGATTTCTCCTTCACCGGCGACGTTGACGCGATGCCGGAGGGGACGGTGTTCTTCGCCGACGAGCCGATCGTGCGGATCACGGCACCGCTGCGCGAGGCGCAGCTCGTCGAAAGCCGGGTGATGAATCTCCTGCACTACGAGACGCTGGTGGCGAGCAAGGCGACACGCATGGTGCTCGCGGCCCCGGGCCGGTTGCTGGTCGATTTCGGCCTTCGTCGCGCGCACGGCGCCGAGGCCGGCCTGTTGTCTGCGCGCGCGAGCTACCTCGCCGGGTTCTCGGGCACCGCCACGGTCGAGGCGGGCCGCCGGTTCGGCATCCCCATCTACGGGACGATGGCGCATTCGTACGTGCAGGCGCATCCTGACGAGACGATGGCCTTTGCGCATTTTGCGCGAGCACAGCCCGACAACGCGATGCTGTTGATCGACACTTACGACACCGAGCGCGCGGCGGCGCGAGTTGCCGCGCTCGCGCCGCGGCTGGCGGCGGAAGGGATCGCGATCAAGGGCGTGCGTATCGACAGCGGCGACCTGGGCGAGCACGCCCGGCGCGTCCGCACGATCCTCGATGCGGCGGGGCTCACCAAGACCACGATCTTCGCCAGCGGCAACCTGGACGAATACCGGCTGCGCGATCTGGTTGCGGCGGAGGCCCCGATCGACGGCTATGGCGTAGGCACGCGCATGAACACGTCGGCCGACGCGCCGTACCTCGACTGCGCCTACAAGCTCGAGGAATACGAGGGGCGGCCGCGGCGGAAGCGCTCCGAGGGCAAGGCGACCTGGCCCGGCTGCAAGCAGGTCTACCGTCGTTACGATGCGTCCGGCGCGGCCTCCGGCGACGTGCTCACTGTCGCCGGCGATGAAGCGGCGGGCGCAGCGCTGCTGCAACCGATCCGCCGCGCGGGCGGTCCGGCAGGACAACCCGTGACTCTCGATGCGGCGCGCGGGCATGCGCGCGCGGAACGCGAACGGTTGCCCGCGCGGCTGCGCGCGCTCGATGCGACCGAGCCC
>JBGPYP010000343.1:0-2785 GCA_041493285.1 Casimicrobiaceae bacterium | reverse complement strand
TATCCTTGCGACTGCGCGCCTGATCGACTGGACCCGAACCATGCTCAAACGCACGCTTGTCATCGCGCTCGGCGCCATGCTCGGCGGCGCACTGCAACTCGCCGCAGCCGAGGATCTGCTGCAGGTCTACCGCGATGCCGTTGCCAACGATCCGACGCTCGCCTCGGCGCGCGCGAGCTGGGAGGCGAGCCAGGAAGCGGTGCCGCAGGCGCGCGCGGGTCTGCTGCCGTCGGTGACGCTTGTCGGCAATGCCAATCGCCAGGATTTCTACGAGAAGCTCCATACCGACCCCAGCTTCGCGTTCACCGAGCGCTTCCCGACGTACAGCTACACCGTGTCGGCGAGCCAGCCGCTCTACCGCAAGCAGAACCTGGTCGCGCTGGATCAGGCGAAGCAGACGGTGGGCCAGAGCGATTACGTGCTCGCATCCGCACGGCAGGACTTGATCGTCCGGGTGGCGCAGGCGTACCTCGACGTGCTGCTGGCACGCTTCAACATTGAGCTTAACGAGAGCCAGAAAGCGGCGGTCAGCGAGAACCTCGCGCAGGCTAAGCGCAACTTCGAGGTCGGCACCGCGACGATCACGGATACCAACGACGCACAGGCCAAGTACGACCAGATCGTGGCGCAGGAAATCTCGACCCGCAGCGACCTCGACAACAAGCTCGCCGCCCTGCGCGCAATCATCGGCCGCGCGCCCAGGGAGCTCAGCCGCTTCGGCGGCAGGTTCGAGCCGCAGCTGCCGACGCCCAACGCGCTCGACGCCTGGATCGACGCCGCAGTGCGCGATAACCCACAGGTCCGGATTGCGCAGGCGACCTACGATATCGCGGTGCTCGAGGTGGACAGACAGCGCGCGGGCCACTACCCGACGCTCGACCTCGTCGCGAGCTTCAACCAGGGCTACGCGGGCGCTTCATCGTCGACCTCACTGACCGCGTCGGCAGCCTACGATTCGCGCCTCGGGCAGATCGGCGTGCAGCTCAACGTGCCGCTCTACCTCGGGGGCTCGATCGACTCCAGGGTGCGCCAAGCCGTCGCCAACCAAGAGAAATCGCGGCAGGATCTGGAGGCGGCGCGGCGCAGCGCGCTCCTCTCGGCGCAGACTGCATTCAGCGGCGTGACCAACGGCGTGGCGCAGGTCAACGCCTTCGACCAAGCGGTGAAATCGGCGCAGGTTTCCTACGACTCGACCAAGCTCGGGCTCGAAGTCGGCGTGCGGACCAACCTCGACGTGCTCAATCAACAGCAGCAGGTCTTCCAGACGCGCTTCAACCTGGCGCAGTCGTACTACAACTTCGTCATCAACGGCCTGAAGCTCAAGCAAGCGGTCGGGACGCTGTCCGACGCCGACGTCGAGGAGCTCAACCGCGCGCTCGGGGGCTAAGGTTTCCTGACCCGCCGCCCGCCGCGAGCTGCGGCGCGAGCCAGTCCCAGAGGCGGTCCGCGGCGCCGCGGTGCAGCGCATGAAACGCGCGCGCGGCCAGCCCCATCGCCTGGCGCCGTCCCGGATCGACGAACAGCGCGGCGAGCGCGGCGACGAGCGCATCGGCATCCGCGACGCGTAGCGCCGCGCCCGCCTCGATCGCACCTGCGGTCGCCTCGGCGAAGTTGAACGTGTGCGGCCCGATCAGCACCGGCGTGCCGACCGCCAGCGATTCGATCAGGTTCTGCCCGCCGAGCGGCAGCAGGCTTCCCCCGACGAACGCGACATCTGCTGCCGCGTAGTACGCCGGCATCTCTCCCATCGAGTCGCCGAGGACCACGCCGATGTCGGCGGGGACCGGCGCGCCTCCCTCGCTGCGCCGGACGAATGGCACGCTGCGCGCGCGCAGCAGCTCGGCGACCGTCGCGAAGCGCTGCGGATGCCTGGGCACCAGCACGAGCAGGGGATTGCCGGGCAGCGCCCGCCGCGCGAGCGCATCGAGCAGCAGCGCTTCCTCGCCGTCGCGGGTGCTCGCCGCCAGCCAGATCGGGCGCATTGCGCCGAAGCGCGTGCGGAAACCTGCCCCCAGCTCCAGCGCCGCCGATGGGATCGTGACGTCGAACTTGAGGTTGCCCGTGACGATCGCCTCCGGCGCACCGAGTTCCGCGAGCCGCGCGGCGTCCGCCGCCGACTGCGCCGCGACGCCCGCGAGCCGCCCGAGCATCGGCCGACTCAGAGCCTCGAAGCGCTGGTAGCCGCGCGCGGAGCGTTCCGAGAGCCTGGCATTGACCAGGTAAAGCGGTGTGCCCGCCGGATGCGCCGCGGCAACCAGGTTCGGCCACAGCTCGGTCTCGAGAAGGAATCCGGCAGCAGGCCGGAAGTGTGCGTAGAACGCGCGCACGGCGAAGGGCACGTCGTAAGGCAGCCACGCCTGGACGACATGATCGCCGAACAAGGTCTGTCCGGTTTCGCGACCCGCGGCGGTCATGTGCGTGAGCAGGATCATGGCGCTTGGATACGCGGCCTTGAGCCGCTGTACCAGCGGCGTCGCCGCCCGCGTCTCGCCGACCGACACGGCATGGATCCAATACACCGTTGCGGGCGTTGTTCCGTGATAGAGCCCGAAGCGCTCGCCGATATGCCGACGGTAACCCGGCTCGTTACGCCCGCGCCACCACAGCCGCAATGGCAGCAACGGCAACGCGGCCGAGCCAAGCATCGTATAAAGCGCGCGCGCGGCTTCCATCAGGAGGACGGCACGGCACGCACCAGTGGCCCGGCGGCGGCAATGACTTGGGCGGAAGTCGGCACGGTTCCGATGCCGCCCAGATCGCGGGCGAGGCGGCTCGCGCGCGCAAC
>JBGPYP010000217.1:0-4576 GCA_041493285.1 Casimicrobiaceae bacterium | reverse complement strand
CTCGAGATGACGCTCGACGATCCGCGCGGCCGGTGGCTGTTCGATCCCGGGCACGTCGACACGCGCAGCGAATACGCGTTGACCGCGTGGCGCGATGGCGCGTTCGAGCATCGCGTCCTCGACCGCACGTTCGTCGACGCGGAAGGCACGCGCTGGATCGTCGACTTCAAGCTCTCGCGCCACGAAGGCGCAGCGGTCGAGGCGTTCCTCGACCGCGAGCATGAGCGCTATCAGGCGCAACTCGAAGGCTACGCCGCGGCCATGCGTGCGCTCGACGGACGACCGATCCGCCTCGGCCTGTACTTTCCCTTGCTCGCGGGCTGGCGCGAGTGGCCCGCGCCGATACGCGCGTGACGTCGCGCCGTCAGGGGCGCTGGACCGGAAGGGCGGCAAGACGGTAAAATCGAAGTTTTTCAATGCCTTCCGGCCCCCGCCACGGCAAGCCCACGAGCCTCCCAGCGTGCAGGTCTTTCGCGGATTTCCCCCCGCCTCGCATCACGTCGCGCTGACGATCGGCAACTTCGACGGCGTTCATCGTGGCCATCAGGCGATGCTTATCCGCCTCGTCGAAGCCGCCGAGGATCTGGCGCTGCCGCCGACCGTGCTCACCTTCGATCCGCATCCGCGCGAATTCTTCGCCCGGGACACGGCGCCGCCGCGGCTGTCGACGCTGCGCGGCAAGCTGGAGCAGTTCGCGGTGCTGGGCGTGGCGCGTGTCCACATCGAGCGCTTCGACGCCCGGCTGGCAGCATTGACCGCGGCGGAATTCATCGATCGGATATTGGTGCGCTCGCTCGGCATACGCTGGGTGCTGGTCGGCGATGATTTCCGTTTCGGCCGCGGCCGCAGCGGCGACCTCGCATTGCTGCGGGCCTCGGCACGGACCTTCAGCGTCGAGGCGATGCCGACGGTGAGCGTCGACGGGCAACGGATTTCGAGCAGCGCGATCCGCGAGGCGCTCGGCAAGGGCGAGCTCGAGCGCGCGGCGGAAATGCTCGGCCGGCCGTATGCGATTTCGGGCCGCGTGGCGCACGGCGACAAGCTCGGGCGCAGCCTCGGCTTTCCCACTGCCAACGTACCGCTGCGCCAAAAGCCGCCGCTGTCGGGCATCTTTGCGGTGCGCGTGCGGGGCTTGAGCAATGCGCCGCGCATGGGTGTGGCGAGCCTCGGCGTGCGACCCACCATCAAGGCCGGCGCGCGACCGCTGCTCGAAGTGTTCGTGTTCGACTTCGACGAAGCGATCTACGGCCGCCGCATCAGCGTGGACTTCCTGCACAAGCTGCGCGACGAGGAGCGCTACCCGGACCTCGACACGCTGACGCGGCAGATCCGCGCCGACGTCGCGCAGGCACGCGAATATTTCTCGGCCCGGAAATAACGAAGCCATGCCCGACGATCCCAAGACCGACTACAAGTCGACGCTCAATCTCCCCGACACGCCGTTCCCGATGCGCGGCGATCTCGCCAGGCGCGAACCCGGCTGGATCGCCGATTGGCAGGAGCGGAAGGTGTACGAGGCGATCCGCGCGGCGAGCCGCGGCCGGCCGAAGTTCGTGCTGCACGACGGGCCGCCGTACGCGAATGCCGCGATCCATATCGGCACGGCGGTCAACAAGATTCTCAAGGACATCGTCGTCAAGAGCAAACAGCTCGCAGGCTTCGACTCCCCTTACGTCCCGGGTTGGGACTGCCATGGGATGCCGATCGAGGTGCAGATCGAAAAAACCTACGGCAAACACCTGTCGATCGCGGATACGCAGCGCCTCTGCCGCGCCTACGCGACCGAGCAGATCGCGCTGCAGAAGGCGGATTTCCAGCGCCTGGGCGTGCTCGGCGACTGGGACCATCACTACGCGACGATGGCCTATCGCAACGAGGCCGACGAGATCCGCACGCTCGGTCGCCTGCTGGAGAAGGGCTATCTCTACCGGGGCCTGAAGCCGGTCAACTGGTGCTTCGATTGCCACAGTGCGCTCGCCGAAGCCGAAGTCGAATACGAGGATCGCCAGGACATCGCGATCGACGTCGCGTTCCCGCTGACCGATCCAGCCGAGCGAGAGAAGCTGGCGCGGGCGTTCGGGCTCGCCGCGCCGCCGGAAGGCACGATCAGCGCAGTCATCTGGACGACGACGCCGTGGACGATCCCGGCGAACCAGGCGCTCAACGTACACCCTGACGTCGAGTACGCGTTCGTCACGACGCATCGGGGTCATTTCGTCCTCGCGGTAGACCTCGTCGAGCGGTGCCTCGAGCGCTACACGCTCGACGGCAAAGCGATCGCGACGGCGAAGGGGGCGAGGCTGGAGCACTTGGCGTTCCGCCATCCGTTCTACGACCGCGCCGCGCCGGTATACCTGGGCGGGTACGTCACGCTGGAGCAGGGGACCGGGATCGTGCACTCCTCGCCGGCCTACGGCATCGACGACTTCAACGCCTGCCGGCGCTACGGCATGACCGACGACGCGATTCTCAATCCGGTGCAAGGCGACGGCCGCTATGCGAAGGAGCTGCCGTTCTTCGGCGGAATGAAGATCTGGGACGCGAATCGGAAGATCGTCGACAAGCTCTCCGAAGTGGGCGCGCTGCTGCACGCGGAAGCCTGGACGCACAGCTACATGCATTGCTGGCGGCACAAGACGCCGATCATCTATCGCGCGACGACGCAATGGTTCGCCGGCATGGACGAGGTTCGGGGCTGGCGCGGCGAGAAGCCTGCGGAGACGCTGCGCACGACCGCGCTCCGCGGCGTGGAGGCGACCCGATTTTTCCCCGCCTGGGGCAAGGCGCGTTTGTACGGGATGATCGCCAACCGGCCGGATTGGACCCTGTCGCGCCAACGGCAGTGGGGCGTGCCGCTGCCGTTCTTCGTCGACGTCGAGACCGACGAGCTGCACCCGGATACGCCGGCGCTGCTCGAACTGGCCGCCGCGAAAGTCGAGCACGGCGGAATCGAAGCGTGGTTCGAGGCGACGCACGAGGACTTCGGCGTGGACGCGCACAAGTACCGCAAGCTCACCGACACGCTCGATGTCTGGTTCGATTCCGGCTCCACGCACGAGACGGTGCTCCGCCGCGATCCGCAGCTCGGTTTTCCTGCCGACCTGTACCTCGAGGGCTCGGACCAGCATCGCGGCTGGTTTCATTCGTCGCTGCTCACTTCGAGCATGTTGAACGGGCGAGCGCCGTACGACGCGCTGCTGACCCACGGCTTCGTCGTCGACGGGGCTGGCATGAAGATGTCCAAGTCGAAGGGTAACGTCATTGCGCCGCAGAAGATCTCGAGCACGCACGGCGCCGAGATCCTGCGGCTCTGGGTTGCGGCCACCGATTACTCGGGGGAGTTGTCGATCTCCGACGAAATTCTCAAGCGCGTCGTCGAGAGCTATCGGCGCATTCGCAATACCCTGCGCTTCCTGATGGCCAACACGGCCGATTTCGATTCTGCCGCCGACGCGGTGCCCGTGCCCGAGCTGTTCGAGCTCGACCGCTATGCGCTCGCGGTCGCGAACTCGTACTTCACCGCCTTCGCCGAGTCCTACGAGAAATTCGAGTTCCACCCGGTCGCGCAACAGCTGCAGACCTACTGCTCCGAAGAGTTGGGCGGGTTCTACCTCGACATCCTCAAGGATCGGCTCTATACCACGCCGCGGGCGGGCCGGGCGCGGCGGTCGGCGCAGACGGCGCTGGCGCTGATCCGCGACGAGATGCTGAAGTTCATGGCGCCGATTCTGAGTTTCACGGCGGAAGAAGCGTGGCGCATCATTCGCCCGCGGGACGCGACGATCTTCGCCGGTACGTGGCGCACCGAGGTCGCCGATCTCGGCCGCGCGCCTTCGTTCGCGGAGAAATGGGAGCTGATCTGCTCCTATCGCCGGGAGGTGCTGCGAGCGCTCGAGACGTCGCGCGAGGCGGGCGAGATCGGCTCTTCGCTGCAGGCCGAGGTCGATCTCTCGGTGCCGCCGCAGGATCACGCCGCGCTGGCAAGCCTCGGCGACGATTTGCGTTTCGTGCTCATCACGTCCGCGGCGCGCCTGGCACTCGGGCCCGAGCGCGCGGTGCGCGTCACCCGAAGCGCGCAGCGCAAATGCGAGCGCTGCTGGCACTATCGCGCGGACGTCGGCGCGGAAGCGCGCCATCCGGCGCTCTGCGGCCGCTGCGTTGCCAACCTGTTCGGCGCGGGCGAGCCGCGAACCTTCGCGTGACGCACGCGCGATCCGGTCATGGCTGAGACGCGCCGCGGCTGGGCGTGGCTGGCATGGCTGGCCTTGAGCGCCGCGGTCCTCGGCGCCGATCAGCTCTCGAAATGGGCGCTGATCGCGGCGCTGCGCCCGGGCGACGAGCGCGTCGTCACCGGCTTTTTCAGTCTGGTGCTTACGTTCAATACGGGCGCCGCGTTCAGTTTCCTGCGCGACGCCGGAGACTGGGCGCGCTACTTTTTCTCCGCGGTCGCGATCGCCGCCGGATGCCTGATGGTGTGGCTACTGCGCCGCGGCGGCGACGCCTGGTATTGCGCGGGACTCGCACTCATCCTCGGCGGGGCGCTGGGCAATCTCTGGGACCGCTTGACGCTCGGCCG
>JBGPYP010000082.1:0-9709 GCA_041493285.1 Casimicrobiaceae bacterium | reverse complement strand
GCCGCAAATGCCACAGCGCCGTCTCGTCCAGGCGCAGTTGCTCGACCTGATGCTGCGCGAAATAGCCGATGGAAAGGCCCTGCGCGGTCAGCCGTTGGCCGGCGAGCAACGGAAGCTCGCCCGCGATGGCGCGCAGGAGCGTGGACTTGCCGGCGCCATTGGGCCCGAGGAGCCCGATGCGCTCGCCGGCGAGAATCGGCCAGTCGACGCCCGTCAAAACAGGCTTGCCCGCGTAGCCGAGCGTGGCGTGATCGAGCTTGAGCAACTGTCGCGCCCGGATCTCCGCCGCGGGAAACTCGAAAGAAAACGGGCTGTCGACGTGCGCCGCGGCGATCAATTCCATCCGCTCCAGCGTCTTGATCCGGCTCTGCGCCTGCTTCGCCTTGGTCGCCTTGGCGCGGAAGCGGTCGATGTACGAACGCAGGTGCGCGATCTGTCGCTGTTGTTTGGCGTAAGTCGCGTGCTGCTGCGCCAGCGCCAACGCGTGCTCGCGCTCGAACTGGGTGTAGTTGCCGGTGTATGGCCGGAGCTTCCGCCCGTCGAGATGGACGATGGTCGTCACGACCGCATCGAGAAAATCGCGATCGTGCGTGATCAGGAGCAGCGTGCCGGCGTAGCGCTGCAGCCACTCCTCGAACCAGAGCACGGCGTCGAGATCGAGATGGTTGGTCGGCTCGTCGAGCAGCAGCAGGTCGGAGCGGTTCATCAGCGCCTGCGCGAGATTGAGGCGCATGCGCCAGCCGCCGGAGAAGCTCGCGACCGGATCGTCGTGGCGCGCGGCGGCGAAGCCCAATCCCGAGAGGAGCGTCGCGGCACGAGCGCGCGCGCTGTAGCCGTCGCTCGCCTCGTACCGGTGATGCAGCTCGGCGAGGTGTTCGCCCGCCGCGTGCGGATCGGCTTCGGCGTCGGCCAGCGCTCGCTCGACCGCCCGCAGTTCCGCGTCGCCGTCGAGCACGAATTCGAGTGCGGGCGTCGCCACGGCGGGTGTTTCCTGCGCGACGTGCGCGAGCACCCACCACGGCGGCAGCGACACCTCGCCCGCATCGGCGTCGATCTCGCCACGCAGCAGCGCGAATAGCGACGACTTGCCGCTGCCGTTGGCGCCGATCAGCCCGACCTTCTGCCCGGCGTGCACCGTCAGCGCCGCGTCTTCGAGCAGACGCTTGTTGCCGCGGGCGAGGGTGAGGTTGGCGAGGCGGATCATTCAAATTTGGTAGTCGTAGTCGACGACCAGCGGCGCATGATCGGAGAACCGGCGATTCTTATAGATCGACACCGCACGCGCTTTCGCCGCAATGCCGGGGGTCCCGATCTGATAGTCGATGCGCCAGCCGACGTTCTTCTTCCATGCCTGGCCGCGGTTCGACCACCACGTGTACTGTTCAGGCTCTTTGTTGCACCTGCGAAACACGTCGACGAACCCCAGTTCGTCGAAGACCCGCGTGAGCCAGGCGCGCTCCTCGGGGAGGAAGCCGGAGTTCTTCTGGTTGCCGCGCCAGTTCTTGAGATCGATCGGCTGATGGGCGATGTTCCAGTCGCCGCACAGGATGATCTCGCGCCTCCGGCGGCGAAGTTTGACCAAGTGCGGCAGGAAGGTCTCAAGGAAGCGGAACTTGGACGCCTGCCGGTGCGGACCCGCGGATCCCGACGGCAGGTAGACGCTCGCGATCGCGAGTTTGCCGAAATCGGCCTCGAGATAGCGGCCCTCGCCGTCGAACTCCGTGGAGCCGAAGCCCGTCGTCAGCTTCGGCAGTTTCTTGGCATAGAGCGCGACGCCGGCGTACCCCTTGCGCGCCGCCGGGAGAAAGAAGCCGTGCGATTTGCGTGGCGCGAGGAGCGCCCGCGGCACGTCGTCCGGGCCGGCCTTGATCTCCTGCAGGCAGACGACGTCCCACGGCTCAGCGCGCGCGAGCCAACGAGAGAGACCCTTGCGCTCGGCCGAGCGGATGCCGTTGACGTTGAGGGTGATGATCCGCACGGGCACCGGGGTAAAATGGGGTCAGGTTCGATTTCGTATACGGCCTTGCGTCAACGGGAACCCGGCGCCGAAATCGAACCTGACCCCATTTTACCTACGCCGATGACCCGGTTCCGGCAGGATTTCCTGGCTTTCGCCCTGGCCCGCGACGTGCTGCAATTCGGCCAATTCGTGACCAAGGCCGGGCGCACGACGCCGTATTTCTTCAACGCGGGGCTGTTCGACGACGGCGAGAGCCTGCGCCGGCTGGGAGCGTTCTATGCCGAGGCGTATCTGGCCTCCGGCATCGCCTGCGACCAGTTGTTCGGCCCGGCGTACAAGGGGATCACGCTGGCCGCCGCCACGGCGATCGCCCTGGCGGAAAAAGGGCACAATCTGCCTTATAGTTTCAACCGCAAGGAAGCGAAGGATCACGGCGAAGGCGGGGTCATCGTCGGCGCACCGCTCAAGGGCCGGGTGATGATCGTCGACGACGTGATCACCGACGGCGGAGCGAAGCGCGAGGCGATCGAGCTGATCCGGAGAGAGGGTGCCAACCCCGCCGGCATTCTTATTGCGTTCGATCGGATGGAACGGGGGCGCGGCGAGCGCTCGGCGGTACAGGAACTCACCCGCGAGTTCGGCCTGCCGGTGATCGCCATCGCGACCCTGGACGATTTGCTGGCGTTTCTCGGAGCGCGCCCAGAGCTGGCGGCCCAGGCGGCCGAGGTGGGCGCGTACCGGCAACAGTATGGTGCCGCGGCGTGATCAAGCCGGCCGCGCGAGCCCGTGGCGAGGGCCCCCGCGCACGGTGTGCGCGGGGATCGCGCGTGGCGAGTCGCGGCAGCGGCCGACGCGGGGCGCTGGCTTCTCGTGGCGGGTGCGAGGAGGCCGTTTAGTGGCGAGGGTGCGGAGATGATGGACATGAAGCAGGCAGTGCGAGCAGTGCGGTTGCCGCTGGTGTGCGCGGTGGCGTTCGTTGCGGCGGCGGTCTTCGCGCCCGCGGCGTCGGCCGCCGGCACCTACAAATGGACCGACGAGCAGGGCGGCGTCCACTATAGCGACAAGGCGCCGCCAGAGATGCCGGCCAAGGGCGCGACCGTGCTCGACAAGCAGGGTCGGGCGGTGAAGAAAATCGATCCTCCATTGGCGCCCGAGGAGATCAAGGCCAAGGCCGACGAGCAAGAGCGGCAACGCGCAGTGGCCAAGGCGCGCGACGACCAGGCGCGCAAGGACAAGGCGCTGATGCAGTCCTACACCAGCGAGAGCGAGATCGACGTCGCCAGGGGCCGCGCGATCTCGACCCTCGACACCCAGATCAAGTCGGCGCAAGCCTACGGCGCCGACCTCGCGCGCCGGCAGAAGGAGCTCGCCAAGCGTAAACAGGGCTACGCTGGCAAACCGGTCCCGGTCGAACTCGAGCGCGAATCCGCCAGCGTCGACGAGGAACTCTCGCGTCAGACGATCCTGATCCGGCAGAAGCAGGAAGAGCTGACGCTGGTGACCGCCAAGTACGACGGAATCAAGCAGCGCTGGCGCGAAATCTTGGCCGATCAGGAGCGCGGGGCCGCGGCTGCAGCGGCGGCGGAGGCGGCCAAGGCGCAGAATCCGGCGCCGGCCAAGCCCGGTGCGGGCAAGGCGGTGACAACCGCCCGCCCGGCGACCGCGACGGCGAACAAGTAGTCGCGGCGCGGCGGGGTTCGCCCCGGGATTCGCGCGGCGCCTGGCCTGAGCGCAGTCGGCGGGCGCTCATCCCGGGCTGGAAGCTCATCCGGATCCGGAGAACGCGGCCAGACCTGCGATAATCGCTCCCTTCGGTCTCTCGCGTCGCCAGCGTTGCACCTTCCCGATGGCGCAATACGTCTACACCATGAACCGGGTGGGCAAGCTCGTGCCCCCCAAGCGGGTGATCCTCAAGGACATCTCGCTCTCGTTCTTTCCCGGCGCCAAGATCGGCGTGCTGGGGTTGAACGGCTCAGGCAAATCGAGCCTGCTCAAGATCATGGCCGGCATCGACAAGGAGTACGACGGCGAGGCGACGCCGATGCCGAACCTGCGCATCGGCTTCCTGCCGCAGGAGCCGCAGCTCGATCCGACGAAGACCGTGCGCGAGACCGTCGAGGAAGGCATGGGCGAAGTGCTCACCGCCAAGGCGAAGCTCGACGAGATCTACGCTGCGTATGCCGAGCCCGATGCGGACTTCGAAGCGCTCGCCGCGGAGCAGGCGAAGTACGAGGCGATCATCGCCGCGTCCGGAGCGGGCGCCGACGTGCAGATGGAGATCGCGGCCGACGCGCTGCGGCTGCCGCCCTGGGACGCGAAGATCGACAAGCTCTCGGGCGGCGAGAAGCGCCGCGTCGCGCTGTGTCGTCTGCTCCTGTCCAGGCCCGACATGCTGCTCTTAGACGAGCCCACCAACCATCTCGACGCCGAGAGCGTCGAATGGCTCGAGCAGTTCCTGCAGAAGTTTCCGGGCACGGTGATCGCGGTGACGCACGACCGCTACTTCCTCGACAACGTGGCGGAATGGATCCTCGAGCTCGATCGCGGCTACGGCATTCCGTGGAAGGGAAACTACAGCTCGTGGCTGGAGCAGAAGGAACAGCGGCTCGCCGTCGAGGCGAAGCAGGAGGATGCGCGGATCAAGGCGATGCACAAGGAGCTGGAGTGGGTGCGCACGAACCCCAAGGCGCGGCAGGCCAAGAGCAAGGCCCGCATCGCGCGTTTCGAGGAACTGGCATCCTACGATCACCAGAAGCGCAACGAAACGCAGGAGATTTTCATTCCGGTCGCCGAACGGCTGGGCGACGCGGTGATCGAGCTCAAGAACGTGAGCAAGGGCTACGGCGACCGGATGCTCCTCGACGAGCTGTCGCTCCAGGTTCCCGCGGGCGCGATCGTCGGCGTCATCGGGCCGAACGGCGCCGGGAAGACAACCTTGTTCCGCATGATCACCGGCAAGGAAAAACCCGACCAAGGTGAGATTGTCGTTGGCTCCACAGTTAGGCTCGCCGTCGTCGATCAGACGCGCGAGTCGCTGCCCAACGACAAGACCGCATGGGAGGCGATCTCCGGCGGCCAGGACATCCTGACGGTCGGCAAGTTCGAGATGCCCTCGCGCGCGTACCTCGGCCGCTTCAACTTCAAGGGTGCCGATCAGCAGAAGAACGTAGGCGCGCTATCAGGCGGCGAGCGCGGCCGGCTGCATCTGGCCGCGACGCTCCTCAAGGGCGGGAACGTGCTCCTGCTGGACGAACCGTCCAACGATCTCGACGTCGAAACGCTGCGCGCGCTCGAGGACGCGCTCACCGAATTCGCCGGCAGCGCGCTCGTCGTGTCGCACGACCGCTGGTTCCTCGATCGCATCGCCACGCACATCCTGTCCGCGGAAGACGATTCGAAGTGGGTGTTCTTCGAGGGCAACTACCAGGATTACGAAGCGGACAAGAAGAAGCGGCTCGGCGAGGAAGGCGCGCGGCCGCATCGGCCGCGGTACAAGCCGCTGATGCATTAGGACTTCGAGCGGCGGAGTGGGTCCCCGTGCGCGCAGCGCATGGGGGCGACCCGCGAGAAGGCCGGGCGGCCGACGCGTCTGCCGACGCATTGTGGGCAGGGCACAAGGAGGCCGCGGCGCGAACGATGCGCGGCGGCTATGTGCCCAGCTTGCGCTTGAGGATCGCGTTCACGTGGGCGGGATTCGCCTTGCCTCGGGTCGCGGCCATGACCTTGCCGACGAGCGCGTTAAACGCCTTCTCCTTGCCGGCCTTGTATTCGGCGACCGTCGGCGCGTTGGCGGCGAGCACGTCGTCGACGATTTTCTCGATCGCGCCGGCGTCGGAGATTTGCTTCAGGCCCTTCTTCTCGATGATCGCGTCGGGATCGCCTTCGCCGGCCCACATCGATGCAAAGACATCTTTCGCCATCTTCGTGCTCAATGTGTTATCGGCAATACGCCGCGCGAGAGCGGCGAGCGCCGAAGACGTCACTGGACTTCGGTCAAAGGCCAGCTCGTGGCGATTGAGTGCGGCGGCGAGATCGCCCATCATCAGGTTAGCGATGTGCTTGGCGCCCGTATGCACGTCGTCGGTGTCAAGCTCGGCGAGCGTTCGTTCGAAATAGGCGGCGGTTGCCTGATCCCCCGTCATCATTGCTGCATCGTAGGCCGAGAGTCGGTATTCGCGCATAAGGCGCAGGCGTGCGGCCTCCGGTAATTCCGGCATCGTAGCCTTCACGCGCTCAATCCACGCCTGATCGATCACCAGCGGCGGCAGGTCGGGGTCGGGGAAGTAGCGGTAGTCCTGCGCGTCTTCCTTGCTGCGCATCGAGCGCGTCTCGTTCCGGTCGGGATCGTAGAGCCGCGTTTCCTGCTCGACGGTTCCACCGTCCTCGATCAGCTCGATCTGCCGGCGGATTTCGAACTCGATCGCATGCTGAAGAAAGCGGAAGCTGTTGAGGTTCTTGATCTCACAGCGGGTTCCGAGCTTCGTCTCGCTTAGCAGGCGCACCGAGACGTTGGCGTCGCAGCGGAAACTCCCTTCCTGCATGTTGCCGTCGCAGATGCCGATCCAGCGCACCAGCGCATGCAGCGTTTTCGCATACGCGATGGCTTCCTCGGCGCTGCGCATCTCGGGCTCGGAGACGATCTCGAGCAACGGCGTGCCGGCGCGATTGAGATCGATGCCCGTCATGCCGCGAAAATCCTCATGCAGGCTCTTGCCCGCATCTTCTTCCAGATGCGCACGGGTGAGCCGCACCTTGATCTCGCCGCGCATGGGCGAGACGATCGCGATCTCGCCCCCTTGCACGACGGGAATCTCGTACTGGCTGATCTGGTAGCCTTTCGGCAGATCGGGATAGAAGTAGTTCTTGCGCGCGAACACGCTGCGCTTGTTGATCGTTCCGCCGACCGCCAACCCGAAGCGGATCGCACGCTCGACCGCGCCTTTGTTCAACACCGGCAGCACGCCGGGCAGGGCGACGTCGACGGCGGACGCCTGGCTGTTCGGCGGCGCGCCGAAGGCGGTCGACGCGCCCGAAAAAATCTTCGCCGCGGTCGAGAGCTGGGTGTGAGTCTCCAGCCCGATGACGACTTCCCATTTCATCGCGGGATCTCCGGCGCACGCCGGTGCCAATCGGTCGCCTGCTGATACCGGTGCGCGACGTCGAGCAGCCGCGCTTCGTCGAAGTGGTTGGCCTGAAGGTGCAAGCCGATCGGCAGGCCGCCGCGCGTCAAGCCGCAGGGAATCGAGATCGCCGGCACGCCGGTCAGGTTCGCGGCGATGGTGAAGATGTCGTTGAGGTACATCTGCACCGGATCGTCGGTCTTGGCGCCGAGCTTGAACGCCGCCGTCGGGGCGGTCGGCCCGGCGATGACGTCGCAGACGCCGAACGCGCGGGCGAAGTCGTCGGCGATCAACCGCCGCACCTGCTGCGCCTTGAGGTAGTACGCGTCATAGTAACCGTGCGAAAGCACATAGGTGCCGATGAGAATGCGCCGCTTCACTTCGAGGCCGAAGCCCTCGGCACGCGTCTTCTTGTACATGTCGGTGAGGTCGTCGTACTTCGCCGCGCGATGGCCGTAGCGCACGCCGTCGAAGCGCGCCAGGTTCGACGAGGCTTCCGCGGACGCGATCACGTAGTACACCGGCACCGAATGCTTCACCGCTGGCAACGTCAGCTCGACAATGGTCGCGCCGAGGCGGCGAAACTCGACAAGCGCAGCCTCGATCGCCGCGGCGACCTCCGCATCGATGCCCTCGCCGGAATACTCGAACGGCAGCCCGATTCTCACGCCTTCGAGCGGCTTCGCGCCGCGCGTCTCGGACAGACGCCGCGTGTAGTCTTCGGGCGCGCGCGCAATCGAGGTCGAATCGCGGGCGTCGTGGCCCGCCATTGCGTTGAGGAGCAGCGCGCAGTCCTCGGCGGTCTGCGCGAACGGTCCGGGCGTATCGAGGCTGGAGGCGAAGGCGACCAACCCGTAGCGCGAGCACACGCCGTAGGTCGGCTTGAGCCCGCAGATCCCGGTCATCGCGGCGGGTTGGCGGATCGATCCGCCCGTATCGGTTCCGGTCGCGGCGGGCACGAGGCGCGCGGCGATGGCGGCGGCCGATCCGCCCGAGCTGCCTCCGGGCACGTAGTCGACGTTCCAGGGGTTCTTGACCGGGCCGAAGTACGAGGTCTCGCTCGACGAGCCCATCGCGAACTCGTCCATGTTGGTCTTGCCCAGGAGCACTGTCCCGGCGCCGGCGAGCCGCTCGACGACGAACGCGCTGTATGGTGCGACGAAATCCTTGAGCATGCGCGAGCCGCAAGTCGTTTTCAGGCCCGCGGTCATCAGCACGTCCTTGTGCGCGATCGGGATGCCGGTCAGCGGCGTTGCGTTTCCGGCGGCGATGCGCTCGTCGGCGGCCCGGGCCTGCGCCAGCGCGCCGTCAGGGTCGGTCGTGACAAAGGCATTGAGATGCCGGTTGGCCGCGTCGATCCTGGCGAGCGCATCCTGCGTCAGCTGGACGCTGGAGACGCGCTTGGTGGCGAGCGCGCGCGCGAGTTCGGCGATCGGTGCGGTGAACACGGGCTAAGACGGTGAACGGGTGAAAGGGTGTACGGCTGAACGCGTACCGTTGGCGACCACGCAGGTTTGATTCACTCGTTCACTACCTTTGATTCACCTGTTCACGGTTCTATTCGATGACCTTCGGCACCAGGTATAGCCCGTTCGCCACCGCCGGCGCGACGCTCTGGTAGGTCTCGCGCCGGTCGGTCTCGGAGACGATGTCCTCGCGCAGCGGCGCCGTCACGTCCTGCGCGTGCGACATCGGGACGATGCCCGTCGTGTCGACCGCGCGCATCTCTCCGATCAGGTCGAAGATGCGGTCGAGCTTTTCCCGGACTTCGGCCGCCTCGCCAGGCGTGACCTCGATCCGGGCCAGATGGGCGATGCGCTGGACGTCCTCGGAGGAAAGTGCCATTTTCGGGGGCTTTAGCGGCTTTTCGCGCCAGAAGCGGCGTAGAGACGAAGCATATTAGGTTATCATATTCGGATTGCCTGAGCGGCCGCCGGGGCTGCTCGCGCCGTGCAAGAAAGTCTCCATGTTCGAATTCTTCAAGGGCTATTTCTCCAGCGATCTCGCCATCGATCTGGGGACGGCCAATACGCTAATCTACGTCCGCGGCAAAGGCATCGTATTGAACGAGCCTTCGGTCGTGTCGATCCGCCAGGAAGGCGGACCCAACGGCAAGCGCGTCATCCAGGAAGTCGGACTCGCCGCCAAGCAGATGCTGGGTCGCACGCCGAGCAACATCACGGCCATCCGGCCGATGAGAGACGGCGTGATCGCCGACTTCACGGTGACCGAGCAGATGTTGAAGCAGTTCATCAAGAAAGTGCTCGATTCCAAGCTCTTCAGCCCGTCCCCGCGCATCATCATCTGCGTGCCCTGCGGCTCGACGCAGGTCGAGCGCCGCGCGATCCGCGAATCCGCGCTGGGCGCGGGCGCCTCGAAGGTTTATCTGATCGAGGAGCCGATGGCGGCCGCGATCGGCGCCGATCTGCCGATCTCGGAAGCGACCGGATCGATGGTCGTCGACATCGGCGGCGGCACCACCGAGGTCGGTGTCATTTCGCTCGGCGGGATGGTCTATTCCGGTTCGGTGCGCGTCGGCGGCGACAAGTTCGACGAGGCCATCGTCAACTACATCCGCCGCAACTACGGCATGCTGATCGGGGAAACTACGGCCGAGACGATCAAGAAG
>JBGPYP010000279.1:0-3666 GCA_041493285.1 Casimicrobiaceae bacterium | reverse complement strand
TCGACGCGCCGGTCGGCGAAGTTGTAGGTGAACTGCACGAAATCGAAGCGCTCGCGCTTGAGCGCCTGCTCCATCTCGGCGTGTTTCGCGCCTTCCGAAGTCGTGATGCCGATGTAGCGCACGCGACCGGCGGCCTTCAGCTCCCTCAACGTCGGAAGATGCGTTTCCCAGTCAAGCAGGTTGTGGATGTGCACCAGGTCGAGCCTCGGCACGCCCCAGAGCCGCAACGAGCGCTCGAATTGCATCTGCCCGAGCGCCTTGCCGACGGTCCAGATCTTGGTCGCGGAAAACAGCCGCGGATGCGACGTCTGCCTGAGCATCTCGCCGATAATCGTTTCCGAATAGCCGTACATCGGCGAGGAATCGATCATCGCTCCGCCGCGCTCGAAGAAGCTGCGCAATACCGGAACGAGCGACGCCGCGGCCGCCGTGTCGGGCGGAACGTTGAACGTGAGCCAGCTCCCGACGCCGATTGCGGGCAGCGTCTCGCCGGTCGCGGGAATGGGGCGCAGGATGGCAGCGCGGCCCTGTGCGCGAGCGAGGCCCGCCCAGAGTGGGAGAACCGCGCCCGCCGCGATTGCGCGCAGCAAGCGGCGACGAAGAGGCGCGGCCGGATGGGCGCATGTCACCGCGTTCACATCGCCCCGGCCGCGAGCTTTACGTCCGCCGCGCGCCATGCGCGCTCGAAGCGGACCCGCACCGCCGCGGCTTCCTTGGCGCGGCCCTGGGCCGCGAGCGCCGCGCGCAATCCGAACAACGCGCGGCCGCTCTCCGCGTGCAGTTCGAGCTCGTCGCGGAAGACCTGCTCCGCGGCGGGGTAATCGCCGTCGCGCAAGAGCGCCACGCCGAGCGCATCGCGCGACGGCAGGTACCAGCCGGGCGGCTCGTCGTACGCGAGCGCATCCTCCGCGGCGGTGGCCAGCCGCAGATTGGCGATCGCACCGGCGTTGTTGCCCGCCGTCAACGCCAGCCGGCCATCGAGATACGGGCGCGCCACCGCCAAGACACCGGCCGCATTGTTGTTGCCGTATTCCGTCGTCTTGGGAACTGCTCCCGAGACCTCGAGAAATTTCGACCGCTCGGCATGCGCGTCTTCGGCCTGGCCTTTGCCTGCGAAAGCAAGCGTGCGCGCGAAGTGCCACAGCGCACCGGTGAGCGCCGCTTCGAACGCCGGCTCCGGCAGCGCGAGGATATCGTCCCAGCGCCCGAATTCGACGAGCAGCAGCGCCGGCGTGAACAGGAAACCGTCGACCGGCGGCACCTCCCGGATGCGCGGCGCCTCGAACGCGTAGAGCTTGTTCGCCGCCGCGATCGCCCCGCGCGAATTGCCTGCGAACGCGTTGGCGATGGCGAGAAAGTGCAGATTGTGGCCGTAGTACCCGATCATGTAGAAGGTGTCAGTGCCGGATTGGGTCTGACGCTCGTCGGCGCGCACCGCGGCGACGTTGGCGCGCGCGGCCTCGAGGTAGTGGCCGGTGCGTATGTAGGTGTGCGCAGGCATGTGCACCAAATGTCCCGCGGAAGGGGCGAGGGTTTCCAGCCGTTTCGCCGATGCGAGCGCCTTTTCGGGATGCAGCGAGGCTTCGACCGCGTGGATATAGTAGTGGTTGGCGCCGATGTGCTGCGGGGAGCGCGCCAGCACGCGTTCGAGCACCGCGACGATCTCCTTCGTGCCCTCGGCGGGCGTACCGTCGGTAGCCCAGAATTTCCACGGGTGGAGGTCCATCAGGCTCTCCGCGTAGAGGACTGCAGCGTCGATGTCCTGCGGATAGCGCCGGACGAGATCCTTCATCGCGTCCTTGTACGCAACCTGCAGCGGCTCGACATCGGCCTCGGCATTGGCGCTGTAACGATTGGACAGCGCATCGATGTACGCGCGTTCCGCCGACGAGGCTTTCGATTTCAGCGCGATCGCCTTCTGCAGGGCCTCGTATGCGGCCTTGTGCGCCTTCGCATCCATCGGACGGTTAATGTTGGGCCCGAGCGAGAGCGCGATGCCCCAATGCGCCATCGCCAGGTTCGGATCGAGCTCTGCCGCATGCGCGAAGGACTGGATCGCCGCTTCGTGGTTGAACGCGAAGACGAGCTTGAGGCCCTGGTCGAAGTACACCTGCGCCAGCCGGTTGCGCGTGGACACCGGGTGGTGCAAAGAACCTAGGCCTGGATCGAGCGCGACGGTCGAAGTCTTCGTGGCGCCGGGCGCATCGTCGTGAGCGAGTACCGGGGCGGCAAGGAGAACGGCGAGCGCCGTCAGCCAGGGGGCGAGCGAGCGGAAGATTGATTTCATAGGGCGACCGTGGTCGGGCTCCAAGGGTCAATGCGTGCGTGCGCCGCGCGCGCATCTCGCGCCGGCTGCAGGCGAGAGATTTTACCCGACTTGATTTATGCTGGCGTGACCCCGACCTCCATCATTCGCCATGTCGGATATGCTTGCCCTGCTCGTCGTAGGCCTCGGCGCGTGGTTCGTCTTCGACGCGCTGCGCGCCCGCGAAACCGCGGTCCGCATTGCGCGGGAGGCGTGCAAGGAGCACGGCTTGCAGCTCCTCGATGACACGGTGCACGGAGCGCGCCTGCGCATCGCGCGCGACGCCGACGGCCTCGCGCGCCTGCGCCGCACCTTCTTATTCGAATTCTCCGAGGACGGCTTCAGCCGCCGCACGGGCTGCCTGGTGATGCTCGGCGGTCAGCTCGAGTCACTACAGCTCGAGCCGTACCGGCTGGCGTAATACAAAACGCGCCCGATTTCCTGCTCCGGACGCGTTTGGCAGAAGTCGAGTCTGACCCTACTTTTGCTTGCCTTCCTCGCGGTGCTGGCCTCCGGCTTTGCCTTCGTGCGGCTGGGCTTGTGGGTGCGGCATGTTCTGCGCGCGACCCTGCGGCGGCGGCGTGCCCTGCACAGGTGGCGGACCCGCGTTCGCGCGCGGAGCGCTTCGCTCCATCCGAAGCTCCTTGTTGGGGTGCGAGGACGTGACGTTCGACCCCGTCGGGGCCCCGGGCGCGGCGTTGACGCGATTTCCGCCCTGGACCGCGGCATTGCGTTCCCTGAACGCGTTCGCGCGCGGTGTCGCGGTGACGGCCGGCGCGCCGTTGTTCACCGATAGGTGCTGCGCGCGATTGCTGCTCGCGGCGCGCTCATGCTGCGCCTGGACCGGCGTCCGCGCGCGATGCTGATCGCGCTCCGCCAGGCGCTCCTCTGCGGTCGGCCGCGCGGCGATCCCACCCGCGCCGCCGTTGTGGCTCACGCGGGAGGCGCTTGCGTTCTCCACGACCGTGCGGGTGTAGGTGTTGTGGATGCGGGTCACGTTGATTTGGTTCACCGCGGTGTTGTAGTAGAACGCACCGCGATTCCAGTAGCCGCCGTAGTAGCCCACGCCGGTGTAACCGAAACCGTAGTTGATGCCGCCGTAGAAGCCGACGCGCGGTCCCCAGTAACCGGGATACCAGTTATAGGCAGCGCCGCCCCAGCCCCAATAGCCGGGCGTCCATAGCGCGCCGACGTAAGGCGCGAACACCCAGGTTCCCGGGACCCAGTAATAGCCGTAAGGACCGTAAGCCCAATAGCCCGGTACCCAGATATAGCCGTCTCCCGGCACGTCCGGCTGCACGTACACGGGAAGCGGCGGCGGCGCGATCGCGACCGACACGAACACCGCGGCCGACGAGGCC
>JBGPYP010000052.1:0-11479 GCA_041493285.1 Casimicrobiaceae bacterium | reverse complement strand
TGATGCAAGCGCGCGACCCCGAGTGCCTTGTCCGACAGATCGATTCCGGTGACCTTCGCGCCGGCGCGCGCCATCGCTTCGGCAAGGATGCCGCCGCCGCAGCCGACGTCGACCGTCCGCTTCCCTGTGAGGCCGCCGCTGCGGCGCTCGATGTAGTCGAGGCGCAGCGGGTTGATGTCGTGAAGCGGCTTGAAGTCGCTGCCCGGATCCCACCAGCGATGTGCGAGCGCGCTGAACTTGGCCAGCTCGGCGGGGTCGGCGTTGAGCATGCGGTCAGGAAGCGAGAAAGGAGAGATTGAGATCGTGAAAAAATGAGAGAGTAGTAAAGCAGGAAAGTCAGCGGAGCGACCTCACGTGCCCAATTATCCGCGGATGTGTCGCGACTTCTGCATGTTACTTCCTGACCGCCTTACTTTCTCATTTCCTTACTGCCGTTCGAGCCGCTCCTGCCACATCCGGGCCCGCGCGGAGAGCTCCGCAGGATCGAGTGCGACCAAAGCGCCATCGCGCACCAGGCGCTCTCCGGCGACCCACGCGTCGGTGACCTGATCGCGCCCAGCGACGTGGACCAAGTGCGAGATCGGATCGTAGCAGGGCGCGTGTTCGAACGCACCAAGGCTCACGGCGACCGCATCGGCCTGCTTGCCAGGCTTGAGCGAGCCGATTTCCGCATCGAGGCCGAGCGCGACCGCGCCATCGAGCGTCGCCATACGCAGCGCGACGCCGGCAGGCAGCGCGGTAGCATCGCCGCTGGCGACCTTGGCGAGGAGCGCGGCTAGGCGCGCTTCGCCAAGGATATCGAGGCGGTTATTGCTTGCGGCTCCGTCGGTACCCAGAGCGACGTTCACGCCGCGGGCCTGAAGCCGCACGACCGGTGCGATGCCGCTGGCGAGCTTGAGATTCGACACCGGGCAGTGGACGACCTGACACCCCTGTGCGGCGAGCAACTCGACGTCGGAGTCCGCGAGATGCACCGCGTGCACGGCGATGAAATTCGGCCCCGTGACGCCGAGCCGCTCGAGGCGCGCGAGCGGGCTCATCGCCGCCGACGCGAGGCTCTGCTCGAGTTCCACCCGCGTCTCCTGCAGGTGCGTCTGAATCGGAAGATCGAGTTGCCGCGCGTAGACGACGATCTTCTCCCAGCTCGAGTCGCCGACGGTATACGGTGCATGCGGCGCGAGCGCGAAGGTGAGTTTCGGTTCGTGCTTCCACGCGTCGCGCGCGGCGAGGCCTTCCTGCAAATACGCGTCGGCATCCGCCGCGTACGGTGTCGGAAAGTCGAGCACCGGCAGGCCGACGAACGCGCGCATCCCGCTTTGGCGGTACGCGCGTGCTGCCGCGTCCGGGAAGAAGTACTGGTCCGCGCAGCAGGTGATGCCTCCCAGCAGCATCTCGCCCGCGGCGATGAGCGTGCCGTCATGCACGAACTCCGGCGACAGGAAGCGCTCCTCGCGCGGCCAGATGTGCTGCTCGAGCCAGGGCTTGAGCGGAACGTCGTCGGCGATTCCGCGCAGCAGCGTCATCGCCGCGTGCGTATGCGCGTTGACGAGCCCTGGAAGCAGCGCATGCGTCGGCAGTGCGACGCGGTCGCGCGCCGCGAAGTCGCGCTCGACCGATGCGGTGGGAACGACCGCGAGGATGCGCCGGTCGTCGACGACCAGCGTGTGGTGTTCGAGCACCCCGGCGGGTTCGACGGGCACGATCCAGCGTGCATCGATGCACAGGTCAACGGTGGTCGGCATGAGCAAGGTGAACGTATGCAATCACTATAGCGTGGGGTTACGCTAAACGCTTGACGCGAAGCGAATGAAAAAGCCCCGCGCGAAGGCGGGGCTTTTTCGGCGAACGCGGTGCGCTTACCGCTTGACCGCCTCACCCTTGACTTCGACTTCGACGCGACGGTTCGGCGCCAGGCATTCGATCAACGCCTTCCGCTCCTTCGGATAGGCCTGGTTGCAAGCCACGCCTGGAACCGGCTGCGTCTTGCCCATGCCGAGGGTTTCGATCTTGTCCTTGGCGACGCCCTTGGATACGAGGTAGTCGCGCACCGCGTTGGCGCGGCGCTCGGACAGCTTCTGGTTGTACGCCTGCGAACCGATGCGGTCGGTGTGGCCCGTCACTAGGACCAGCTCGAGCTTGGTCACGTCCTTCAACCGCGCGATGACTTCCCTGTCGATCGCAGCCTTGCCCTCAGGCTTGAGGATAGCCTTGTCGAAGTCGAACAACGCCTTGGCCGCCAGCGTGATCTTTTGAACGCTCGGCGCGGGGGCGGGCGCGGGGGCGGGCGCCGGGGCGGGCGGCGGCGGCGGCGTGACTGCGGGCGCAGGCGCGGCCACAGGCTTCGGAACCAGGTCCGGGTCGCACTCGACGATTGCCATCGCGGGCGTCCAGTAGCCCGTTCTCCAGCACAGCGTATCGTTCACTCCCGGCTTGCCGCCGTACGAGCCGCTGCGCCAGATGTTGGCATTGGGTTGGCCGTAGCCGAACAGCCAGTAGCCACTGTTCTGGGGGTTGGCCTGGCCGAAAGCGGCCGACCAAAGCGTGGCTGCCGCCACACCAGTCACCATGGTTGCAATCAGACGAAGTTTCATCACTTTCACCCCTTTGGCTTGATTATCGTGGTGTACTCGCTTCTTTTGACCTGGAACAGCAACTCAGGCGCGATTGACGACAAAGCCGACGACAAGTGAACGGCAAAGCGCGCTTTGCGCTTGACTATAGCATAGGGTTTTTGGCGCTGCAAAGATTCCAGCAACAATACATTGCGCGGTGTCGCGGGAATACAACGGTCATGATAAAATTACTCCTTTTTCGCCCCCACTGCCGCCGGCGGGATTAGCGGCGCCGCGAGGCGCTTCTGAGCCCTGCGCCAAGGCGGCCGGGTCGGCCTGACTTTACACGCTTTCAACCGACTAAGAGCCCTTTCCGCGATGGAGCAGTTCGCCAAAGAAACCCTCCCCGTCAGCCTGGAAGCCGAAATGCGGCATTCCTACCTCGATTACGCGATGAGCGTGATCGTCGGACGGGCCCTGCCGGATGTCCGCGACGGCCTCAAACCGGTCCACCGCCGGGTCTTGTTCGCGATGCATGAGGCCAACACCGTCTGGAACCGGCCGTATGTGAAGTGCGCGCGCGTCGTCGGCGACGTGCTCGGAAAGTACCACCCCCATGGGGACACGGCGACCTATGAGGCGCTGGTGCGGATGGTGCAGGAATTCTCCTTGCGCTATCCGCTGATCGACGGCCAGGGGAATTTCGGCTCGGTCGACGGCGATGCGCCCGCGGCGTACCGCTACACCGAGTGCCGGCTGCAGAAGATCACCGCCGAAATGCTGGCCGACATCGACAAGGAAACCGTCGATTTCGCGCCCAATTACGACGGCAAGGAGCAGGAGCCGACGGTTCTCCCGACGCGCATCCCGAACCTCCTGATCAACGGCTCGTCGGGCATCGCGGTCGGCATGGCGACCAACATCCCGCCGCACAACCTCTCCGAGATCGTCACCGCGTGCCTGGCGCTAGTCGACAACACGGAGATCACCGTCGACGAGCTGATCGAGCACGTGCCCGCGCCGGATTTTCCGACGGCAGGAATCATCTACGGCACCGAAGGCGTGCGCGAAGGGTATCGGACCGGCCGCGGCCGCGTCGTGATTCGCGCGCGCACGCACATCGAAGATCTGGAGAAAGGCAGTCGCCAGGCGATCATCGTCGACGAAATTCCCTACCAGGTGAATAAGGCGACGCTGCTCATCCGGATCGGCGAACTCGTCCGAGAAAAGAAGCTCGACGGCATCGCCGACCTGCGCGACGAGTCCGACAAGTCCGGGATGCGGGTGGTGATCGAGCTCAAACGCGGCGAGATCGCCGACATCATCCTCAACAATTTGTTCAAGCTCACGCAACTCCAGGACAGCTTTGGCATGAACATGGTCGCGCTGGTCGACAATCAGCCGCGGCTGCTGAATCTCAAGCAGTTCCTCGAGCACTTCCTCACCCACCGGCGCGAAGTTGTCGTTCGCCGCACGCGCTACGAGCTGACTCGTGCGCGCGAGCGCGGCCACATCCTCGAAGGGCTCGCGGTCGCTCTGTCGAACGTCGACGAAATTATCGCGCTGATCAAGGCCGCGCCGACCCCCGCGGAAGCGAAGGTCGCATTGATGGCCAAGCGGTGGCGGTCCGCAGTGGTGGAGGATATGCTCCAGCGCGCCGCCGCGGACGCCGCGCGGCCGGAAGCGCTTGCGCCGGAATTCGGCTGGCAGGAGACGGCCAGCCCGCGCGGGTACAACCTGTCCGACGCGCAGGCGCAGGCGATCCTCGAATTGCGTCTGCAACGACTGACCGGCCTGGAGCAGGACAAGATCACCGGCGAGTACAAGGACGTCATGGAGCAGATCGTCGATCTGCTCGACATCCTGGCCAAGCCTTCGCGCGTGACGACGATCGTCAGCGACGAACTGACATCGATCCGCGATCAGTTCGGCGACAAGCGGCGCTCCGAGATCGTCGCGCAGGGCGTCGACCTGTCCATCGAGGACCTGATTGCGCCCGAGGACATGGTCGTGACGCTGTCGCACGGCGGCTATATGAAGGCGCAGCCGGTCGCCGAGTATCGCGCGCAGCGGCGCGGCGGGCGCGGCAAGCAGGCCACGGGGACCAAGGAAGACGATTTCATCGACCATCTGTTCATCGCCAACACGCACGACCACATCCTGTGCTTTTCCAACCGCGGCCGCGTGTACTGGCTCAAGGTCTACAACGTGCCGCAGGGGGGCCGCATCGCCCGCGGCAAGCCGATCGTCAACCTGGTCCCGCTCCTCGAGCACGAGAAGATCACGGCGATCCTTCCGGTGAAGGAGTTCGTGGACGACCGGTTCGTGTTCATGGCCACCGCACACGGCACGGTGAAGAAGACGCCGCTGTCGGAGTTCTCGCGGCCGCGGCCTTCGGGCATCATCGCGGTCGACCTCGACGACGGTGACTTCCTAGTCGGTGCCGCGCTCACCGATGGCAAGCACGACGTCATGCTGTTCAGCTCGGGCGGCAAGGCGGTGCGCTTCGAGGAGACCGACGTGCGGCCGATGGGACGTGGCGCGCACGGCGTGCGCGGCATGCTCCTCGACAAGGGGCAGCGCGTGATAAGCATGCTGGTCGCCGAGGACGAGGAGCAGTCGGTGCTGACCGCGACCGAGAACGGCTTCGGCAAGCGCACGCCGATCGTCGAGCACACGCGCCACGGGCGTGGCACCAAGGGCATGATCGCGATTCAGCAGAGCGGTCGCAACGGGCAGGTCGTCGCTGCGGCCCTGGTGCGACCCGACGACGAGGTGATGCTGATCTCGACCGGTGGCGTGCTTATTCGCACGCCGGTGAAAGCGATCCGCGAGATGGGCCGCTCGACGCAGGGCGTCACGCTGATCAACCTCGGCGAGGGCGAGAAGCTCGCGGGGCTCGAGCGCGTGGTCGAGACCGAAGAAGAGAACGGCGAATAAGACGCGCGGCGCCGGTCGGAGCCCGGTGGCGCCCGCCGCCGGACGCATGCCGCGGAGCCAGACAGACGAACGATGGCCAACGACGACAATCGTGACGACTCGGGGGAGCTCAAGCGCCGCCGCGCTGCGATCGACGCGCTCGACCTCGAGCTGCTGCGGCTTATCTCCGAGCGCGCGGCGCACGCGCAAACGATCGGCATGCTCAAACTCGGCCCTGCGTATCGGCCGGAACGCGAGGCGCAGGTCTTGCGCCGCGTGGTGCATGACAACCGCGGTCCTCTGTCGAACGAAGCGGTGGCGGGCGTGTTCCGCGAGATCATGTCGGCGTGCCTCGCGCTCGAGCAGAAGCTCTCGGTCGCGTACCTCGGGCCGGCAGGAACATACAGCCACGCAGCGGTCACGCGCCACTTTGGGGCGGCGGTCGCCGCCGAGCCCTGCGCTTCGATCGACGAGGTCTTCCGCGCGGCGGAGGCGGGGCGCGCCGACTACGCCGTCGTGCCGGTGGAGAACTCGACCGAGGGCGCGGTCGGCCGAACGCTGGACCTGATGTGCCAGACGCCGCTCACCATCGTCGGTGAAATCAAATTGCGGATCCAGCAGAACCTGCTCGCCAGCGGCATTGCGGTCGGCGCCGTGACCAAGGTGTACTCGCACGCGCAGTCGCTGGCGCAATGCGTGCAATGGCTCGCGCGCCATCTGCCCTCGGCGGCGCGGGTCGCGGTGGCGAGCAATGCCGAAGCAGCGCGCCTGGCGGCGTCGGAGCCCGGCGCGGCGGCGATCGCCGGCGAAGCCGCTGCCGCGATCTACGGCCTCGACGTCGTCGCGGCGCACATCGAGGACGAACCCAACAACACGACGCGTTTCTGGGTGCTCGGCCGCCATACTGCGGCACCGTCGGGCAAGGACGAAACCTCCCTGGTGATGTCGGCGAAGAACCAGCCCGGCGCCATGTACGCGCTGCTCGAGCCGCTCGCCAAGCATGGGGTGAGCATGTCGCGCCTCGAGTCGCGACCCGCGCGCACCGGGCTGTGGGAGTATCTGTTCTTCGTCGATCTCGAAGGCCACCAGGACGATCCTCCGGTCGCGACCGCGCTCGCCGAGCTGCGGCAACGCGCGCCGTTTCTCAAGCTGCTGGGCTCGTACCCCGCCGCGCTCGCGTGATGCGCCAGCCCCGTCATCCCGCCGGAGATCGACGATGAACGCCAGCGAGCCTGCCGTCGGGCTGGCCGCGCTCGCGCCGGAGTACGTCCGCCGCATCGCGCCCTACGTGCCGGGGAAACCGATCGACGAGCTGGCGCGCGAATACGGGTTGGCCGAAGAGGCGATCGTCAAGCTGGCGTCGAACGAGAACCCGCGCGGGCCGAGCTCCAGAGCGCGCGAAGCGATCGCCGCTGCGTGCGCCGGCATCACGCGCTATCCGGACGGCAACGGTTTTGCGTTGAAGAGCGCGCTCGCGGCGCGCTACCGAGTCGGCCGCGAGCAAATCGTGCTCGGCAACGGCTCGAACGACGTTCTCGAGCTGGCAACGCAGGCGTTCCTGCGCCCGGGTGATCAGGCGGTCTATTCGCAGCACGCGTTCGCGGTCTATCCGCTCGCCACGCAGGCGCGAGGCGCGACGGGCATCGAAGTACCGGCGCGCGACTACGGCCATGATCTCGAGGCGATGGCGAACGCCGTCACGCCGCTCACGCGGATCGTCTTTGTTGCCAATCCGAACAATCCGACCGGGACGTGGCTGCCACCCGCTGCAGTGAAGGCTTTCCTCGCCGCGGTGCCGGGCAACGTTCTGGTCGTGCTCGACGAAGCCTACGACGAGTACCTCGACCCGACGCAACGCTCGCCGAGCTTCGCCTGGCTCGCCGTGCATCCCAACCTCATCGTGTCGCGCACGTTCTCTAAGGCGTACGGCCTCGCCGGTCTGCGCGTGGGCTTCGGCGTGATGGACGTGGGCGCCGCCGACATGCTCAACCGGGTGCGCCAACCGTTCAACGTCAGCTCGGTCGCGCAGGCGGCCGCGCTCGCGGCGCTGGCGGACACCGAGTACGTCGCCGAGAGCGCTGCGCTCAACCGCGCGGGCCTTGCGCAACTCACCACGGCGCTCGACGCGATGCGCGTCGCCTACCTCCCGTCGCACGGCAACTTCTTGCTCGTGCACGTCGGCGACGGTGCCCGCGTTTACGAGCGCCTGCTGCGGCAGGGCGTGATCGTGCGTCCGGTCGCCAACTACGGGCTGCCCGAGCACGTGCGCGTCACGGTCGGGTTGCCCGACGAAAATCGGCGCTTCCTGGCGGCGCTCGAAGCGGCGCTCGGACGCTGACGCCGATGGTGCGGATCGGCAAGCTCGTCGTCATCGGTGTCGGCCTGATCGGAGGCTCCTTCGCCCTGGCGATGAAGCGCTCGGGGGGAGCCGGGAGCGCGGTCGGCGTCGGCCGTGGCAGGAGCAATCTCGAGGCGGCGTTAAAACTCGGCATCGTCGACCGCGCGTTCGTGCTCGACGAGCCATGGACCGCGGAACTCCACGACGCCGATCTCGTATTGCTGGCCACGCCGGTGGGACAGGTGCCTTCGCTCTTCGCGGCGATCGCGCCGCACCTCGGGCCGCAGACGGTGGTGACCGACGCCGGCAGCACCAAGCAGGACGTCGTCGCGGCGGCGCGCTCGCAGCTCGGGTCCGCGTTGCCGCGCTTCGTCCCCGGCCATCCCATCGCGGGTACCGAACACTCGGGTGCGACCGCGGCGTTCGACGCGCTGTTTCGCGACAAACAGGTCGTGCTGACGCCGTTGCCCGAAACCGACCCGGCGGCGCTGGCTCGTGTCGTTGAATGCTGGACTCGCTGTGGTGCGACGGTGCGCAGCCTCGACGCGGCGCGGCACGACGCGATCCTCTCCGCGGTTAGCCACCTGCCGCACGCGCTCGCTTTTGCGCTGATCGCGGATCTCGCCGCGCGACCCGACGCCGACGAGTGCTTCGAGCTCGCCGGGTCCGGCTTGCGCGACTTCACGCGACTGGCGAGCAGCCATCCGGGCATGTGGCGCGACATCTGCCTCGCCAACCGGGACGCGTTGCGGCGCGATCTCGCGGCGTATCGCGATCGACTCGACCGTATCGATGCGCTGCTCGAAGGGCGCGACGGCGACGCGCTGCTGGCGCTGTTCGAGCGCGCTCACACGGCGCGCGACGTGTGGATCGAACGCCAGAGCGGCGGCGACGAAGTTTAGCCACTTACCCTCGCGGCGCACGCAGGCGATGGATTACCTCGATCTCGCGCCCGTCGCCAGGATGGCGGGCACGGTGCGGCTTCCCGGGTCCAAGAGCATCTCCAACCGCACCCTGCTGCTCGCCGCGCTCGCGCACGGGAACACCGAAGTCACAAACCTCCTCGACGCCGACGACGTCGATCGAATGCTCGACGCCTTGCGTGCGCTGGCCATTCATGTCGAGCGACGCGGGCCGCAACGCGATTTCACGGTGTACGGGTGCGCAGGAACGATCCCGGTCAAGCGCGCGAGCCTATTCCTCGGCAACGCCGGCACCGCATTGCGCCCATTGACTGCGGTGCTTGCATTTTCCGGTGGAGAGTACGAGCTCTCCGGCATCGCCCGCATGCACGAGCGGCCGATAGGCGATCTGGTCGACGCGCTGCGCGCACTCGGCGTGGACATTCGCTACCGCGGCGAGGAAGGATTTCCTCCGCTGGCGATTGGCGTGGGTCGGGTCCGCGCCGGTGGGCGGGTCGTGATCCGAGGCGAAGTGTCGAGCCAGTTTGTCACCGCGCTGCTCATGGCGCTGCCGCTGGCCGGCGGCGGAGTCGCGGTCGAGGTCCTGGGCAAGTCGATCTCGCAACCGTACGTCGACATGACGTTGAACCTGATGGCGCGCTTCGGTGTCGCGGTCCAGCGCGAGGGCCGGCGGAGGCTGCATATTCCGCCGGGGAGCACGTACACGAGTCCGGGGACGATCGCCGTCGAGGGGGACGCCTCGTCGGCGTCCTATTTCCTGGCCGCGGGCGCGATCGGCGGCGGGCCGGTGCGCGTCGAGGGCATCGGCCGCGACAGTATTCAGGGCGACGCGCGCTTCGCGGAGACGCTCGCGACGATGGGCGCCGCCGTCGACTTGGGCGCGGACTGGATCGAAGTCCGCGGCGAGCCGCCATTGCGCGCGATCGACGCCGACTTCAACCGCATGCCGGACGCTGCGATGACCGCCGCGGTTGCGGCGCTGTTTGCGGACGGTCCGTCGACGCTGCGTAATATCGGGAGCTGGCGGGTCAAGGAGACCGACCGCATCGCCGCGATGGCGACCGAACTCTCCAAGCTGGGCGCGCGCGTCGAGACGGGGCCGGACTGGCTTTCGATCATGCCGCCGGCAAGGCTCGTGCCCGCAACGATCGATACTTACGACGATCACCGGATCGCGATGTGCTTTTCGCTGGCGACCCTCGGCGGGATACCCGTGCGCATCAACGATCCGCAGTGCGTGCGCAAGACGTTTCCCGATTACTTCGCCGAATTCCGCGCACTCGCCCGATGACCGACGCCACGCCGGTAGTGATCGCGGTCGACGGCCCGGCCGCATCGGGCAAGGGCACGATCGCGCAAGGCGTCGCGCGAGCGCTCGGATTTCACTATCTTGACAGCGGATCGCTGTATCGCCTGGTGACGCTGAAGGCGTTAAACGCGGACATTCCGCTGGACGACGAGGTGAGGCTCGCTCACGCCGCCGAGAGCGCGACCATCGAGTTTGCGGATGACCGGATCACGCTCGACGGCGTCGATGTGACCGCCGCGATCCGGACCGAAAAGGTCAGCGCGGCCGCCTCCCGGGTCGCCGTCCTCGCCCGGGTCCGCCGAGCGCTGCTGACGCGGCAGAGGGCCTTTCGGCGGCCGCCGGGGCTGGTCGCGGACGGCCGGGACATGGGGACGGTCGTCTTCCCGGACGCCCCGCTCAAGGTCTACCTCACCGCCAGCGCCGAGGAGCGGGCGAGGCGCCGTTATAAGCAGTTGATAGAAAAAGGAAACTCCATTACACTTGACAGTCTTTTGCGCGACATCCGGGAACGAGACGCGCGCGATAGCAGCCGGGCGGCAGCGCCGCTCAGGCCCGCTGCCGACGCGGTCGTACTGGACACGACCGGCCTGTCGATCGACGCCAGCGTGGCCTTCGTGCTGGAGCGATACCGCGCACTGCGGCCGGCGTCGAAGCCGACGCGCAAGACGACTTAAGGCAACTGAGGCAACTGAGGAGCAGCAGGAACGCAACTGAGGCAATCGAGCCCCGCAGCACCGGACGAAACGAGGGCTGTCCGACGCGGCGGGATGACCAACCGACCCGGAGCCACGCCCGTGGCCACGGACGAAGCAATAGGAAACCGTTCACTCATGGCAACTGCCACCACCAACGAACCTGCTCAAGCACAGGAAAATTTTGCCGCCTTGTTCGAGGAATCCCTCGCGCGGCAGGAAATGCGTCAGGGCGAACTGATCACCGCCGAAGTCACCCGCGTCGACTACAACATCGTCGTCGTCAATGCCGGGCTGAAGTCGGAGAGTTTCATTCCCATCGAAGAGTTCAAGAACGACAAGGGCGAAGTCGAGGTCAAGGCCGGCGATTTCGTCACCGTCGCCATCGAGAGCCTCGAAGACGGTTACGGCGAGACGCGGCTATCGCGGGACAAGGCCAAGCGCCTCAAGGCCTGGCACGACCTCGAAGCCTCGATGGAGCAGGGCAACATCGTCCAGGGCTTGGTCACCGGCAAGGTCAAGGGCGGCCTTACCGTCATGGTGAACGGGATCCGCGCCTTCCTGCCCGGCTCGCTGGTCGACATCCGGCCCGTCAAAGATACCGGGCCGTTCGAAGGCAAGCTGCTCGACTTCAAGGTCATCAAGCTCGACCGCAAGCGCAACAACGTCGTCGTCTCTCGCCGCGCCGTGCTCGAGGCAAGCCTCGGCGCCGAGCGCGAGGAGCTGTTGAAGACGTTGCAGGAAGG
>JBGPYP010000384.1:0-2419 GCA_041493285.1 Casimicrobiaceae bacterium | reverse complement strand
CTTGATCGCCAACGTTTCCGACTTGTCGTTGAGCTCCGTCGAAGTGCCGTGCGCGTTGATGTAGTCGACGTCCGCAGGTTCGACTCCGGCATCCCGCAGAGCCTCGGCCATCGCCCGGATCGCGCCGTCGCCGTCATCTCGCGGGGCCACCACGTGGTAGGCGTCGTTGCAGGCGCCGTAGCCGGCCACCTCCGCCAGGATCGGCGCCTTGCGGGCCGTCGCATGCTCCAGGTTCTCCAGCACCAGAATGCCCGCGCCCTCGGCCGCGATGAAGCCGTCGCGCTGAGCGTCAAAGGGACGGCTCGCCTTCTGCGGCGGGTCGTTCTGCGTCGAGAGCGCGCGGATCACGGCGAACCCGCACAGCCCGAGCTCCGAGAGCGCAGACTCCGTGCCCCCCGTGATGACGGCGTCTACCCGCCCGGCCCGCACAAGGTCCAGCGCGTCGCCGATCGCCTGCGTGCCGGCGGCGCAGGCCGTGATCACCGTGTTGTTGTAGCCGCGCGCGCCGAACTGCAGCGCGATGTGCGCCGCCGCCATGTTCGGCAGCATCTTCGGGAAGAAGAACGGGTCGATCCGCATCCCTCCCCGCGTGTCCATCGTGCGCACCGCCTCCTGGGATTCGCTCAGCCCGCCGATCCCGTTGCCCAGCAGCACGCCTACTCGGTTGCGGTCGACGCACTCCAGGTCGAGCTCGGCCTGCTTCAGTGCCTGGGACGTCGCGGCGATTGCGAACTGGCTGAAGCGCCCCATCCGCCGGGCGTCGCGCCGGTCCATGTACTGCTCCGGGTCGAAGTCCTTGATCTCGCCGGCGATGTGCACCGGGTACGCCGAGTGGTCAAACGAGGTCAGGATGTCGATACCCGACTTTCCTTCGAGCGCGCTGCCCCAGAACTCCTCCACGGAGTTTCCGATGGGAGTGATCGCGCCCATTCCGGTCACGACTACCCGCGTGCCGTTCCTGCCGTTATTACCGGCCATTAACGCCTCCAACTGGATTCAGGCCTTCCCTGTCAACGTACTCGCGGCCTTCCGCGGCCACGAAGAGAGACCCTGAAAGACATATTAACCTGCGCTCGCCGCTAACTGCCAACGCGCGTTCCATTGCGATCGTGACGCTATCCACATCTTCGCCCGGCACCCCGAGCTTCCGAAAAGCTTCGACGATGCGCGCCGCCTCCATCGCCCGCGGATGCGCCGCGCGCGTCGCGATCACCCGCTCAGCAATCGGCGCCAGCGCTTCCGCCAGCCCGTCGATGTCCTTGTCCGAGGACGCGCCCACGATGAACAGCACTCGTCCCGCTCCGAAGTACTCGACGAGCGCTTCCCGCAGCCGGCGCCCCGAATCGGCGTTGTGCGCTCCGTCGGCGATTACGAGCGGCTCTTCGCTCAGCACCTCGAGACGGCCCGGCCAGCGTACCGACTCCAGCCCATGCACCATCGCCGCACAAGCAATGTCGCGCCGGAGCGCCTCCACGGCCGCGACCGCCGTCGCCGCGTTCTCGGCCTGGAACCGGCCAAGCAGAGGCAGCCGCGCCTCGATCACACCCACTGGCCCTTCGATTCGCACGGCCTGCGATCGTAAGTCGTGCTCGCCGACCGACCAGCGGTACTCCGCCGCCACATCGACGAGCGGCACGCCAGTCTTCGCCGCGAACTCGCGGACGACGCGCGCCGCTCCCGGGAACGGCTGCGGCGCGAGCACGGCCGTGCAGCCGGCCGTGATAATCGCAGCCTTCTCCGCCGCGATCTCCTCGATCTTGTCGCCCAGTACCGCCGTGTGTTCGAACGAGAGCGGAGTGATCACGGCGACTTCCTTCCTCTCGAAGACGTTTGTCTGATCGACGCGCCCGCCGAGGCCGACCTCGATCACCTGTATCGAAACATCCGCCTCTGAAAATGCGATGAAGCCGAGCGCCGTCAACAGATCAAACGTCACGACATCCTCGCCCGCCGCCCGTTGCGCTTCGACCGCCGGGCGAATCTCATCGACCAGCCGCGCGAACGTCCCCCGCGAGATCGGCTCGCCGTCGATGCGGACGCGTTCGGTGAAGTCGTGCAGATGCGGGCTCGTGTACAAACCCGTCCGCAGCCCGGACGCGCGCAAGATCGACTCGGTCATCGCCGAGACGCTGCCTTTCCCCTTCGAACCCGCGACGTGCACCGTCGGCCGCCCGAGATGCGGGTCGCCGAGGCGGTGCAGCAGCCCCAGCATCGGCGCGACGTCCGGGCGCTCCTGGAAGCGGCCCGTGCGCTCGAAATCGGCGAAAGACAGCAGGTAGGCGATCGCGGCCTCGTAGTCCATAACCCGCATCTTACGGCGCACAAATGCGCGTCAACCATCTGCGCACGGGAAAACAGCCGCTCTGTAGGGGCGTCGCATCCACCTACCACCGTCGAAGTTCGGTTTCGAGCCCAAGTT
>JBGPYP010000018.1:0-17109 GCA_041493285.1 Casimicrobiaceae bacterium | reverse complement strand
GCGGACGGCTGCAGCGCGACGCGACGGTCGATTCTACTTGCTTGCCGGCTTCGCCGCGATCGCCTGCAGCGGGGTGGGCTCGATGATGTGGCCGTCCAGCCCGGCTTCCTTGGCGCTGCCGCCATAGGCGACGGTCATGAGTTGGCTGTAGTAGGTGACCGGCATCGCGAGCTTGGTGCCGTAGCGCTTGTTGATCTCCGGCTGGTAGACCTCGACGTTGGCCTGGCACAGCGGGCAGGGCGTGACGATCATGTCCGCGCCCTGGTCGTAGGCGGCCTCGACGATGTCCTTGATCTGCTTCTGGCTCTTCTCGGGTTCGGAAAACGCGAGCGCACCGCCGCAGCAGGCGACCTTCTGGTCGTACTCGGGCATCGGCTCGCCGCCGACCGTCTCGACCAGTTTGTCGAGATACTTGGGATTTTCGAACGACTCGCCGGCGATGCCGAACGGGCGATTGGTCTGGCAACCGACGTAGCCCGCGAACTTGACGCCGGCCAGCGGCTTGACCACAGGCTTCGCCAGCTCCTCGTAGCCGAAGTCCTCGATCAGCACCTCGACCATGTGACGGACCGGCGCCTCGCCCTTGTAGGTCAGGCCCGCCTCCTTCAGCGCTTCGTTGGTGTCGGCGAGAAGCTGCGCGCTGCCATCGAGCTTCTCCTTGGACTCGCGCGCGTTGAGCCAGCACGCGGCGCACGTGGCTACCATATCCCGGCCGGGCAGGTGTGTCTCGGCGAGCGCGAAGTTGCGCGCGTTCATGACGTGCCGCTCGAGCTCGCCGCCGCCCGCGTAGCTGATCGAGGCGCTGCAGCAGTTCCAGTCCGGGATCGGCGTGAGCTTGACGTCAAGCGTCTTGCACATGGCGTTGACCGAGGTCAGATAGTTCGCCGCCGACGCTCTCAGTTGCGACGAGCAGCCGGGGTAGAACGCGTATTCCTTCTTGGCCATGACGGTTTTCCTCAGGGCGCTGCCTGCCGGCGCCGGTCTTCGATCTGCCGCGCCTTGCACAGCATCGCCTCGATGCCTTTCCGGTCCTTGCAGCGGTGGCCTTTGACGAGCTCGAACGGATTGAGCCGTCCCGCGTTCAACAGCCCGAGCGCGACGCCGCGCATGCTCCACCCCTTCCTGATCCCGGCGACGAGGCCGTCGCGGAAGTACAGGCCCAGCGTGAGCCCGAGCTCGTTGACGCGGCCGGTGCGCGTGCAGTTCTTCCAGAACTGGAGCGAAAAGTCGCGCGTAGGCTGCATCTTCGGCGCGAACCCCAGCGAGTGCGCGTACGCCGCGATGCCGTGCATGATCGTCGTGATCGGGAGCTTGCGCGGACAGCGCACCACGCAGTTGTAACAGGACGTGCACATCCACATCGAGTCGGTGGTCAGCACCGCCTCGCGCTGGCCGGCGCGAACCATCATGAAGAGCTTCTGCGGCGAATGCGCCCAGTGCGCCCCGAACGGGCACGAGCCGGCGCACACGCCGCATTGCATGCACATCCGCACCCACTCGCCGCCTTCGACGTTGACCTCGACCTCTCGGAGGAAGTCGTTGCGGTACAGGCTCGCGTGTCCGCCAGGGTCGGTCATCGGCGCCTCACGCAAAACCCTTCATCGGGCTCATGCCGATTTCCCGGATCTTCGCCGCGTAGTCGTCGATGAGCTGCGGCACGCGCTCGATGTCGGTGATCGCCACCTCGTAACTCGCCACACGCTCCGTTTCCAGTCCGAGCTGCTTGAGCGTATCGTCCATCTTGCTCATGCGGTCGCTCGCCAGTTCCGAGCCCTTGACGAAGTGGCACTGGTAGTCGTCGCCCTTCTTGCAGCCCATCAGCATCACGCCGTCCCAGCCGCCGTTCAACGCATCGGTGATCCAGATCGTATTCACCGAACCCAGGCAGCGCACGGGGATGACGCGCACGAAAGGGGAGTGGGTCCGGCGCTGCAACCCAGCCATGTCGAGCGCGGGATAGGCATCGTTCTCGCAGGCCAGCAGCAGGATGCGCGGCTTTTCCGAGAACTCGTCGGGCATGTCGACGGCCTTGATCTGCGCACCCACGGTGTCCACAGAATAGTTCTCGAACGAGATCACGCGCACCGGGCAGGCGCCCATGCACGTGCCGCAGCGCCGGCAGCGGCTTTCGTTGAACACCGGGAAACGCTTCTCGTCCTCGTCGATGGCGCCGAAGGGGCACTCCACGGTGCAGCGTTTGCACTGCGTGCAGCCTTCGAGCCGCACGATCGGAAACGACAGGTCGCCGCTGCGCGGATGCGCAGCGCGACCCAGCGCGGCGTTTTCCACGGCCTGAATCGCCTTGAGCGCGGCGCCGGTCGCGTCCTCGGTCGCCTGTAGCATGTCCATCGGCCGGCGCACCGGCCCCGCCGCATAGATCCCGGTGCGGCGGGTCTCGTAGGGAAAGCAGATGAAGTGCGAGTCGGTGAAGCCGTGCTTCAGCTGCGGGAGGTCGCGGCCTTGGCGATACGCCAGGTTGAGGATCGAGATGGGCTTCAGCTCGCTCTGCTTGTCTTCCGGCAGGTCGATGTCGATCCCGGAGTTCGGCACTTGGCCGGTGGCGAGCACGACCAGATCGGCTTCGATCCCGACTTCCTCGTCGAGGATGATATCCCTGAAGCTGACGCGGCACGCTGCACCATGCGCCTCGACGCGCGACGCCTTGCCCTTGGTGAACGTCACCCCTTTCTCCTGTGCGCTGCGGTAGAAGTCCTCGCCCATGCCGGGCACGCGCAGGTCGGTGTACAGCACCACGGTGTCGACCGCTGGGTTCGCGTCCTTGAAGTACATCGCCTGCTTGATGCTCGTCGCGCAGCAATGCCCCGAGCAATACGGCAGATGCGCGCCGGTATCGTCGCGCTGCCCGGCGCACTGGATAAAGACGACGCTGTTCACCGCGCTGCCGTCGGCGCGCTTGATCGGCCCGCCGTTGCCGGCACGCGCCAGCGCCTCCAGTTCCGCTTGGTCGATGACGTATGGGCTCTTGCCGCCGCCGAGCCCCGGCAGCCGGGCAAGATCATAAGTGGTGAACCCCGTGGCCTGGATGATGGCCCCGACGTGCTCGGTCGTCGTCGTCCCGCTCTCCTGCGCGATCAACACGCGAAACCGGCCGGGCGCGCCGGCTGTCTCGGCCAACGTCGAGCCGAGGTGCACGGCGATGCGCGGATGCGCGCCGACGCGGGAGACGAGTTCGGCCACGCCGGTGTCCTGCGGGGCGGCGTAGGGCGAGCTAAACGGTACGCGCTTCCACAGCTTCGCCGCCCAGCCGCCGAGGCTGCCGCTCTTCTCGACGATGACCACGTCGTACCCGGCTTCGGCCGCCTCCAGCGCCGCGGTCATGCCGGAGATGCCGCCACCGACGACCAGGATGCGCCTGTTGCCGCCGGTATCGGGGTTGCCTGCGGGCACCTTCAACTTCTTCAACTCGGCGCAGCCCATGCGCACGTAGTCGTCGGCCATATCCTGGCGCACTTCGTCGTGCTCGCTGCCGTCGGCAACGACCCAGATCACGCCTTCACGCAAGTTCGCGCGCGACACGGCCACTGACGGAAAATGGAACGCATCGGTCTTGGCGCGGCGCGAGCAGGCCGCGATCATCACGTGCGTGACCGCCTCCTTCTCGATGTCATCGCGGATCGTCTGCACGCCCTCGGGGCTGCACAGGAAGGCGTGCTCGCGCACCAGCGCCATCTTGCCTTCCTTCTGGGCGATCTTGCCGAGCTGGGCCGTGTTGAGGCGCTCGCCGATGCCGCAGCCCGCGCAGATATACGCCGCGGTCTTCATCTCGCTCATGCGATCACCGCCGCCGCCGCACGGTGCACGATCTGGATGGCGCGCAGCGCAGCCGCAGTCGCGCTCTGTGTCGACCGATTGACGTCCAGCGGGCTCGCCGCCGCGCCGGCGGCGAATTGTCCCCCGCCCATCGAACCCTCGATGAACCCGCTTAAATCGCGGACGACATCGGCCGGCAGGGGCACGCCATTGCTCTCGGGCTCCATGCCGATCGCCAGCACGACCAGATCGTGCTCGGTCGCGTAGCGGTGAGAGCCCTCGGTGTCCACGCCATGCAGGATGAGATTGTCCGACCCGGCATCCTGCGCGATGCGTGCGACCTTGGATTTGACGAACTTCACCGTCGGGTCGCGCTGCACTTTCAGGTAGAAATCCTCGAAGCGGTCGATGGTGCGGATGTCGATGTAATAGATCGTCGACTTGCCGGCGCCCTCGCCTTCGCCATACGCCTCGCGCACGTATTGCGTCTGCTTGAGCGAGGCCATGCAGCAGATGCGCGAGCAGTGGCGCAGGTGGTTCTCGTCGCGCGAGCCGGCGCACTGGATGAACGCGATATTCTTCGCCTCCTTTCCATCGGACGGCCGGGCGAGTTTGCCGCGCGTGGGTCCGTGCGGATCAGCCAGGCGCTCGAACTCGACACTGGTGATGACGTTGGGAAAGCGATCGTAACCGTAGGGCTGGATCTTCGCGGCATCGTACGGTTTCCAGCCGGTCGCCCAGATCACGGCACCGACGCTGAGCGTGATCGTCTCCTCGTGCATGGCGAGGTCGATCGCGTCGTACTTGCAGGCGGCGCGCGCCTTTTCCGCATCGGCCGTGCCGATGATCGACGGGTCCAGGACATAGCGCTGCGGGTAGGCCATCGCATGCGGTAAGTACGCCGCCCTGATCTTGTCGAGTCCGTAGTTGTACGGATTCGGAATTTCGGCACTGACTGCCTCGGCGCATTCGCCACAGGCCGTGCACCGCTCGTTCACGAAGCGAGGACGGAGCTTGATGGTGACGCTATAGTCGCCGCGCGTTCCGGCAACACCGACCACCTCCACCAACGTCAGCACGCGCACGTTGCGATTGGCCTTGAGCCGCCGCAGATTGATCTCCAGCCCGCAGGTCGGATGGCACATCTTGGGGAAGTAGCGGTAGAGCAGCGCGGTGCGACCGCCCAGGGTCGGGCTGCGTTCGACGAGCACGACTTGCCGCCCGCATTCGGCCGCCTCCAGAGCAGCGGTCATGCCGCTGATGCCGCCACCCACCACCAGAATGGACTGGCTCGTTGCGACCGCAGCCGTCATCGAACCTCCACTGATCTAACCACTTTCACGCCGAAAAGAACCGGCCGGCGACACCGCAGCAAGCATCGCGATCGCCCATGGGCCCGCCTCTCTGCGAAGGGACATATGCATTAATGGCACAGCACCGCGACCGGCGGCTATTCCCCGGATGGGGTACCCATTCCGAAGGGTCTCGGTCGCAACCACAAGCGGCCTATTCAGAGCTTGCCGAGGCGACGGATCTCGAAGGTGAAGTCCACCAGATCCGCAAGCAGCCAGGTCGCCGGAGCGCCGAGGCCCGCGACCGTGCCCGGGTTCACCAGCCAGGTTCGCCCCCCTTTGACGTTGGGCTGCTCGATGACGGCGGCCTCATGCGAATGCCCGCAGCACACCACGTCCTAGTCGCCGGTGCAGGCGAGCCCTCGCCCGTAGTGCGTGGCGGCGATCCGCCGCCCTCCCAACCGCAGATCAGCGTCCTGGCCATAGTAGGTCAGCACCGCTCGAAGCGGCGCAGAGATTGCACAACGCCAGCGCATCGCCAAGGTTGTTGCCATGCACGATGTGCGTCGGCAGCCCGAGCTCGAGCAGCGGCCGCAGCGCGTTCGCGCCAATGACGTCGCCGCAGTGGATGATGGCTTCGGCGCCCGCGCGCTTGGCCTCGCCGACAGCCGCCACGAGCATCGGCGCACGATCATGGCTGTCCGATACGACGCCGATCTTCATGGCGCGAGCAGCTTGCCGGCGATGCGCTTCATGTGCAATGTCCTTTCGCTCCAATCGCGTCGCCGAGGCGTCGCGCCCCCCCGTCTCCGGCAGCGGCTGCGCTCAGTTCACCATACGCGAGCTGCGGGGGTTATTACCCTTCGGGGTTATCTTGATCCTCCCCATTCCGGCTATAGACAGTCGAAGCACAAGTTGCGATAAGGGTTCTGCGCAGCGCGAGGGCAACGCGCCCCGCAACCTTTCCCGTGCCGTTCCATTCCTCAAGTCGTCGAAGGAGAAGACCGATGCGCTACACGACCCTGGCTGCTTCTTTCGTTGCGATCATCCTCGGCGCGCCCGCATCTGCCGCTCCGGTACTGATGTCTGCCGATTGGGCAAAGGACGCCTGTGCGGCGTGGAACAACGACCCGGTGCTCACCGACAAGCTCGTCGACAGCGGATGGGTGAAGAACGACAAGGGCCGCGGATTCAAGGTGATGCAAGTCTACCGTTCCGATTGCGGCGATAAGCCCACGGCCGAATTGAGGGTTTCGCTGAAGGACGGCAAGGCGATGTGCGTCTACGGCGGGGGCATCGATACCCAACAGCTGGAAATGGGGTCCGATTACGTCATGAAGGCCGAGACCGGCCGCTGGGTCGAGATGGGCAAAGGCGAATACGGTCCGATGCGGGCGATGTTCCTCGGACGCTTGGGATTCGACGGCCCAATGATGGAAGCGATGGGCAACATGGGTCCGTTCGAGAATTTTCTGCTCCTCGTCGGCAAGGTCCCCGGCGATACGGCGACGTGTCCCGGGAAATGAGCCAGCAGCCGGGTTGACGGGGAGTTGGTTCGCAGCGGTCTTGCGCCGCCGTGGCGTAGCTCCGGGCGCGACGGCTGGAGTGCTTGACGCATGAGGACCAGGCTCACGGCCATTCGCCGCGATCCGATCCGGGGGGCAGTTCGCCGCCTGCTTCCGTTCCTGGGCTGGCCGCGCTTCACGGCCGCGACTCTGCGCGCCGACTTGGTCGCGGGCGTCACCGTCTCCCTGGTCGCGATTCCCCAGTCGCTCGCCTATGCGCAGCTGGCAGGCGTACCCGCGTACTACGGGCTCTATGCGGCCTTCATCCCATCGATGATCGGGGTCCTCTTCGGCTCGTCTGCGCTGCTAGCCACCGGCCCGGTCGCGATGACGTCGCTGCTTACCGCGGCCAGCGTCACTGCGCTGCGCCCGCAGGGGCTCGACCAGTTCTACGCCTACGTGACGCTGCTCGCCCTGCTGTCCGGACTGTTCCAGCTCGGATTCGGCCTGGCTCGCGCCGGGGTCTTGATGAGCCTGGTGTCCCATCCGGTACTGATGGGCTTCATCAACGCGGTGGCACTGATCATTGCGCTATCGCAGTTGCCCGCGCTGATGGGGATTCCGACACGGCAGACCGAGCATCTTCTGTTCGATACCTGGAATGTCGTCTCCCGCATGGACCTGCTCCACGAAATGTCGCTGGCGTTCGGGGTAGCGGCTATCGTCCTTCTGCTCGTCTTCAAGCGATTCGCACCAAGACTGCCCGGTGTCCTCATCACCGTGGCGTTGCTCACCTGGGCGAGCTATGCCGCAGGCTTCGCCGATCGCGGCGGTCGGGTCGTGGGCGCGATTCCCGCGGGGCTGCCCGGCTTCGTGGTACCCCAGCTCGGATGGGAGGCGATCCAGGCGCTGCTTCCCGCCGCTTTCGTCGTCGCGGTGATCAGCTTCATGGAAGCCATGTCGAGTTGCAAGTTGATCGCGGTCAAGACTCGCACCCCGTGGAGCGAGAATCAGGAACTGATCGGACAGGGACTCGCCAAGATCGCCGCCGCATTCTGTCAATCGATGCCGGTGAGCGGATCATTTTCACGCTCGGCGCTCAATCTCGCCTGCAACGCCCGGACCGGCTTCTCCTCGCTCTGTGCCGCGGCAGCCGTTCTGCTCACGCTGCTGTTCTTCACGCCCTATCTGTATCATCTGCCGAAGCCGGTGCTGGCGGCGATGATCATGCTCGCGGTGCTCAACCTGATCGACGTGGGAGCGCTGCGCCAGGCGTGGCTCGCCAGCAAGGAAGACGGCTTTGCCGGCACGGCGACCTTCGTCGCGACGCTCGCCTTCGCGCCCAACATCCAGAACGGAATCCTCACCGGCATCATCATCTCGCTCGGCGCGTTCATCTACGGCCGGATGCGGCCAAGGGTCGCTGTCGTGAGCATGCATCCGGACGGCACGCTGCGCGACGTCCAGCGCTACAAGATGGCGCCGCTGCATCCGCAGATCGGCGCCCTGCGCTTCGACGCCTCGCTGTACTTCGCCAACGCTTCGTTCTTCGAGGATGCTGTCCTGCAGCTCCAGCGCGAGCATCGTGACATCAGGTATATCCTCATCGCCGCTCAGGGAATCAACCACCTCGATGCGACCGGGGTGGAGATGCTGCGCAATCTCTCGGGACGTCTGCGCCAGAGCGGCGTCACACTGGTGCTTGGCGGTGTCAAGCGACAGGTGCTGGACGTGACGCAGCGCACGGGGCTCACCGGCGCCGTGGGCGAGCACAACGTGTTCGCCACGGACAAGGTGGCCATTGAAAGCTTGCTGGCGCGGATCGACGACTCTTCAACGGGAGGAAGTGCTTAATTCGAGTCCTCATTCATCGTCCATTCCTCTGGCCGCAGCCTGCACCGAGCGGTCCGCATCAGGCGCGCGCCAGGGCCGTCAGCGCCGCGCGGTCGGCGATCCGAATTCGCTCGCGGCCCAGATCCACCCAGCCCTTGTCCTCGAACATCCGCAGGAGCCGGCTAATGATCTCCCTCACGCTGCCCAACTCGTCGGCGAGCGCCTGATGCGTCGCCTGCACTGGGTCGGTCTTGGTCAGCAAGAGCGCGGCGAGCCGCTGATCGAGCTTCTGGTACGCGATTGCCTCGACGAGCGTCAGCAGCGTTGCGAGCCGCTCTCCGAACAGGCTGAACACGTGATTGCGAAACGCTTCGTCGGTGGCGATCAGGGCCTGGAAATCGGCCGGAGGCACGACCAGCAACTCGACGTCCGTTTCGGCGATCCCGGTCGCCGTGTAGTCGGTATGACCGAGCAGACAACTGCCGGAGAGCAGGCAGCTCTCGCCGGGCTTGACGCGGTAGAGCGGCAGTTCGCGGCCGTTCGGATAAAGTTGCAGCACCTTGATCGTCCCGGACAGGACCAGCGGGAATCCGGCGCACGGTGAATGTGCATCGAACATGACGGTTCCGGCCGGAACCTTGCGTTGAATGCCGCGGTCCACGATCCGCGCGAGTGTCTCGGGCGCGGCGTCGGCGAGCGCGGGAAAGAGCCTGCGCAGCGCGCCAGCCGGGGCGGAATGCGCAACGGAGTTCGGCATGGCAGTTCGGCGCGATACTGGCTCGGGTCGGGTCCGCATTCTGGCATTCTATACCGCGCGACCTGGCCTCCGACGCCCCTGCGTCAGCGGATCGGCGGCGGTTAATCATCACTTCTGTGACCCAGGTCACAGACTTTGCGTGGCTCCCTCACTATGCTGTAGTTGTCCCTCAACAACTGTACCGGGAGCGCGTCATGAAAGCGAACGTCGGTACCACCGACCGGGCACTGCGAATTGTCGCGGGTCTCGCGATCCTGAGCCTGTTTTTCATCCTCGACGATCCCCATCGCTGGTGGGCGCTGATCGGGCTCCTTCCGCTCGGAACCGGGCTGATCGGCTGGTGTCCGGCGTATCTGCCGTTCGGCATCAGCACGTGTAAGACCGGGTAAGGCGATGGCACGCATGCTGTGCCGCAGCCGGATCCTCCTGGCGCCGGGATTGCTCGCGTTGGCGTTGTCCGTTGCCGCGCAACCGGCTAAGCAACCGAGCGCTGCGGTTCAGTACCTCGACCTCGATCGAATCGCAGTCGCCGAAGGCGTGGTCGAGGCCGTGCGCCAATCGACGCTCGCCGCGCAGGTGGCCGGACGCGTGATCGCGCTGCCGGTGAAAGCCGGCGACAGGATCAGAGCGGGTCAGGTTCTCATTCAAATCGATGCCCGCAGTGCCGAACAAGCGGAAGCGGCAAGCCGGAGCCTCGTACGAGAGGCGCAGGCCAATCTCGTCAACGCCAGGTCCAAGCACGAGCGTAACCAGCGCCTATTCGCACAGAAGTTCATCAGCGCGGCGGCGCTCGACCAGTCCGAGGCCGAATACCTCGCCGCACAGGCGCTGGCCGCCGCCGCGGTCGCCAACGCCGGCCAGTCGGCCACCTCGAAGAGCTTTACCACAATCGTCGCCCCTTACGACGGCGTCGTGGCAGCGACCGAAGTCGAGGTGGGCGACATGGCGACGATGGGCCGGCCGTTGATGACCGTGTTCGATCCGCGCGAGCTGCGCGTGACAGCGACCCTGCCGCAGGCAGTGCTCGCCCAGGCGAATCTCGATGCGCCGGTGAAGATCGACGTCCCGACGCTCAAGCGTGCGCTGACGGCGCAGCGGGTCACCGTGATCCCGATCGCGGACACTCGGACGCACACCACGCGCGTGCGCCTCGATCTCCCGGAAACCGCAGGGCTCATGCCGGGCCAGTATGCACGGGCGTCGATCGTCACCGGCCGGGTGCGCGCCCTGGCCATTCCCCAGGCGGCCGTGCTCAGGCGCAGCGAGGTGACGGCCGTCTATGTGCTCGACGCGAACGGCCGCGCGCAGTTGCGGCAGGTGCGTCTGGGCGAATCCGCCGGCGAAGGGCTGGTCGAGGTCCTGGCGGGTCTCGCTGCAGGCGAACGTGTTGCGATCGAGCCGGCTCGCGCCGGTATCGAAGCAAGCAAGAGCGATGACCATCCGTCGTAGCGCGCGACCCAACGTCGTTTCGCCCGCCCGCTCGTCGCGAGCGGCACCGCAAGGACGTCGACCATCGGCGCACGGTATGGCGCGCAGCGGGTGGTTCATGCGCAAGATGCGGAAAGGCGCGTTCGAACCGATCTGCGAAAAACACGTGATTAGGGCGCTCGGCATCGTGCAGCCGAAATCCTTGTAGCACCGGCATGGGCGTCTCCGGCCGCATCGCACGCTTCTTCCTCGAATCCCGGCTGACGCCGCTGGTCGGAGTGCTGGCGCTGCTGCTCGGCGCGTTGGCAATCGCGGTAACGCCGCGCGAGGAGGAGCCGCAGATCAATGTCACCATGGCCAACGTGCTGGTGCCGTTTCCAGGCGCCTCGGCGAAGGACGTCGAGGCGCTCGTCGCGATCCCGGCCGAACAGGTGATCGCGCAGATCCATGGCCTCGACCACGTCTTCTCGGTGTCGAAGCCGGGCCTCGCCATCATCACCGCGCAGTTCAAGGTCGGTGTGCCGCGCACCGAGGCGCTGGTGCGGCTCCACGATACGATCCTCTCGAACCGCGACTGGCTGCCGAAGGAACTGGGCGTCGGCGAACCGCTGGTCAAACCGAAGGGCATCGACGACGTCCCCATCGTCACGCTGACCTTGTGGACGTCGGATGCAGCCCGCGGCGCTTTCGAACTCGAGCGCGTTGCGCACGCCGTCGAGGTCGAGCTCAAGCGGGTCTCCGGGACCCGCGAAGTGACGACGATCGGCGGCCCGGGGCGCGTCGTGCGCGTGCTGCTCGACCCGGAGCGGCTCGCGGCATTCAAGCTCGCCGCGACGGATATCCGGCAGGCGCTCACTGCGGCCAACAGCGCGTTGCCGTCGGGTGCGCTCAACGCCGACAACCGAATGGTCGAGGTCGAGACCGGGCAGTTCCTCACCGATGCCAGGGACGTAGCGACGCTGGTCGTCGGTGTGGCCGGCGGCAACCCGGTCTATCTGTCGGATGTCGCGCGCATTGTCGACGGCCCGCCGCCGCCGACGCGCTACGCCTGGCTCGGCACCGGTCTGGGCGCGCCGACGAAGGGGATCGCGGCAACAGGTGAGTTTCCAGCGGTGACGATCGCCGTGACCAAGAAGCCGGGCGAGAACGCGGTCGATGTCGCCGATCGCCTGGTCGCGCGGGTCGGCGAGCTGAAGAACGCGGTGATCCCCTCGGGGATCGAGGCGACCGTCACGCGCAATTACGGCGAGACCGCAAACGACAAGGCGACGAAACTCATCCAGAAGCTCATCTTCGCCACGCTCTCCGTCGTCGCGCTTGTGTTCGTCACGCTCGGCCGGCGCGAGGCGCTTATCGTCGGCGCGGCCGTCATCCTGACGCTTTCCGCGACGCTGTTCGCGTCGTGGGCCTGGGGGTTCACGCTGAACCGCGTGTCGCTGTTCGCGCTGATCTTCTCGATCGGCATCCTAGTCGACGACGCCATCGTCGTGGTCGAGAACATTCACCGGCATCGCGCGCTCGAGCCCGGAGCGCCGCTGGTTGCACTGATCCCCAAGGCCGTCGATGAAGTCGGGGGACCGACGATCCTCGCCACCTTGACCGTGATCGCGGCGCTGTTGCCGATGGCGTTCGTCAGCGGGCTGATGGGCCCGTACATGAGCCCGATCCCGATCAACGCCAGCATGGGAATGGTCATTTCGCTCGCCGTCGCTTTCAGCGTCACGCCATGGCTCGCGCTGCGACTCGCGCGCCGCGATGCAGCGGCGGCGCACGGACCATCCCGGCTCGACTCGAAGCTCGCGAGCGGTTTCACGCGGCTGCTGGCCCCATTCCTCGATGCGCAGGGCAGCAGGCGCAATCGCCGCCGGCTCTGGATAGGCATCGTGCTCGCGATCGTCCTGTCGGCGCTCCTGGCGCTCGTGCAGTGGGTCGTGCTGAAAATGCTGCCGTTCGACAACAAATCGGAGTTTCAGGTGGTCGTCGACATGCCGGCCGGCACCCCGGTGGAGAACACTGCCGCCGTGCTGCGTGCGATGGGAGCCTACGTGGCAACGATTCCCGAGGTCACCGACTACGAAGGCTATGCCGGCACCGCAACGCCGATCAATTTCAACGGTCTGGTGCGGCAGTACTACCTGCGGCAAGCGCCGGAAAACGGCGACCTCCAGGTCAATCTGGTCGACAAGCATCACCGCGACCGCCAGAGCCACGCGATCGCAGGCGCAGCGCGGCCCGAGTTCGAGCGCATCGCCGCACAGCATGGCGCCAGAGTCAAGGTCGTCGAAGTGCCACCCGGGCCACCGGTACTCTCGCCCTTGGTCGCGGAGGTGTATGGTCCCGATGAGATCGGCCGACACGCCGTGGCGAAGCGGGTGCGCGCCGAGTTTGGCCGCCACGCCGAGATCGTCGGCGTCGACGACTCGATAGAGGATAGCGCGCCGAAGCTCTGGGTGCGCATCGACCAGGCCCGGGCCGCATCGGTCGGAGTAGCGCCGGCCGACATCGTCGCGGCGATGCGCGTTGCGCTCGACGGCGACGACGTGACAATGCTGCACGACGGACAGGCGAAATACGGCGTGCCGGTGCGCCTGACGCTTCCCGCCGAGCGGCAGGCCAAGCTCGATGCGCTGCTGGGGATGAAGGTGCGCGCGAGCGACGGCGCGCTGGTGCCACTCTCGGAACTCGTGCAGGCGCGCACGGTCGAGCGCGACCGTACGATCTACCACAAGGACCTGCTGCCGCTCTCCTACGTCATCGGCGACGTCGCCGGCAAAACCGACAGTCCGCTCTACGGCATGTTCGCAGTGCGTGGCGCGCTCACCGGGCTCGAGCTGCCGCAAGGCGGCCGCCTGGGCGAGTATTTCATCCGCCAGCCGTCGGACCCGTTCCGGGAATATGCGCTCAAGTGGGACGGCGAGTGGCAGATCACCTACGAAACCTTTCGCGACATGGGCGCCGCGTACGCGGTCGGGCTCGTCCTGATCTATCTGCTCGTCGTCGCCCAGTTCGGCTCGTACCTGACCCCGCTGGTCATCATGGCGCCGATCCCGCTCACGATCATCGGCGTGATGCCAGGTCATGCGCTACTGCGCGCCCAGTTCACAGCGACGTCGATGATCGGCATGATCGCGTTGGCCGGCATCATTGTCCGCAATTCGATTCTGCTCGTGGATTTCATCAACCTGCAGTTGAGCCGTGGCGTTCCATTCGTGCAAGCGGTCGTCGACTCGACCGCGGCGCGAGCGAAACCGATCGCGCTGACCGCGCTCGCTGCGATGCTGGGCGCGCTGTTCATACTCGACGACCCGATCTTCAACGGCCTGGCCATCGCGTTGATCTTCGGTATTCTCGTGTCGACGCTGCTGACGCTGGTCGTGATTCCCGTGCTGTACTACGCCGTCAATCGGGAACGATATCCGTAGCCGGCATTCAACCTACAGACTCCTCGACGAATACTCATCGCATGATTCGCATCTTCGCGGGGACGTTCGTGCCGATCTCGCTGGCATTGGGCGCCCCCGCCAGTCCGTTGTTCGTCAACGCGAACTGGCTGTGGTTCTCCGCGTTCGTCGGCGCCAACCTGTTCCAGAGCGGCTTCGCCCGCTTCTCCCGCTGGAGATCGTGCTGAAACGCATGCGTGTGCGCGAAGCGTGAGCGACGGATGGCGCGTCCTGGTGTGACGCCCGGCTCCCCAGGGCGCACGCCATACGGGGCAACAGCGCCGGAACAGAGCTGGCCTATAATCGTCGGACCCATGCTGATCTTCCGCCAACTGTTCGACCCGCAGTCGTCGACCTATTCGTACCTGCTGGCCGACAGTCACAGGCTTGAGGCGGTGCTGATCGACCCAGTGTTCGAGCAGGCGCGGCGCGATGCCGCGCTCATCGCCGAACTCGGCCTCAAGCTCGTCGCCACGCTCGACACGCACGTGCACGCGGATCACGTGACCGGAGCGTGGCTGCTCAAACGCCAGTTCGGCAGCGTGATCGCGCTCTCCGCCGCCAGCGGTGCCGAAGGCGGCGACCGCTATCTCGCGCATGGCGATCGGGTCAAGTTTGGAACACGCTATCTCGAGGTCCGCGCGACACCCGGGCACACCCACGGGTGCGTGACGTACGTTCTCGACGACGAGAGCATCGCGTTCACCGGCGATTGCCTGCTGATTCGCGGCAGCGGCCGCACCGACTTCCAGCAGGGGGACCCGCGCGCGATGTACCGCTCGGTGCGCAGCCAGATCCTGACGCTGCCTCCGGCCTGCCTGCTCTACCCGGCGCACGATTACCGCGGCCTCACGGTGACCAGCGTCGCCGAGGAGCGACGCTACAACCCGCGACTGGGCGGCGAGGTCGGCGAGTCCGATTTCGTCGGCTACATGAACAATCTCGGCCTGCCGCATCCGAAGCTGATCGACATCGCCGTGCCGGCCAACCTGCGCTGCGGGCGCCCCGAAATGGACACTGCCCTGCCGGCCGATCCCGGCTGGGCGCTGTTGACGTTCACCTTCGCCGGCATCTGGGAGATCCAGCCCGACGCGCTCGAGGAGAACGCAGCGCACATCCAGATCGTCGACGTGCGCGAGCCCGACGAGTACCACGGTCCGCTCGGGCACCTCCACGATGCGAAGCTGATTCCGCTGAGTGCGCTCGCCGCCCGCACGGGCGAGCTCGCGCGCGATCGTCCGATCGTCGCCGTATGCCGCTCGGGCGCTCGGTCCGCGCACGCGTCGGTGCTGCTGCAGCGTGCAGGGTTCAACGACGTCGCCAACCTTGCCGGCGGCATGCTGCGCTGGCGCGCCGGAGGACATCCGGTGGAGGAAGGGCAAGCGTAGCGGAGCGAGCCCGCGGCCATTTGACGTTGTCCGTTGCATTCGGTACCGTCGAACATTGCCCTGACCAAGACCGCGCCGGGCCGACCGGCACCCGGCGAAACGTCCCCAGGAGGAACCGATGACCATCGTTCGACGCCTGGCGCAGCGGACCGCGTGTGCCGCTGCGTTCGCACCGCTTCTGGCGCTCGCCTTGTGCCTTCAGTTCGGCGTCCCGCCTGCGTTCGCCGCCGAGACGATGAACGCGTACTCGATCTGGCCGGAGAACTGGGCGCGGCCGATGTTCGAGGAATTCGAGAAGGCGACCGGGATCAAGGTCAATTTCGTGCGCTTTTCGTCCGGCGAGGCGCTCGCCCGCGTGATGGCCGAGAAGAACAACCCGCAGGTTGACGTGCTCTTCGGCGGGCCGGTCGAGACCTTCGCCGCCGGCATCAATGACGGCGTGTTCGAGCCGTACAAACCGCCCTCCTTCGCCAAGCTCCCCGCCCGCTTCCGCCACCCCGACGGGCAGTGGATCGCCATTGCCGACGATCCACTGGTGTTCATGTCCAGCGACAAGTTCCTCAAGGAGAACGGCCTCAAGCCACCGGCGTCGTGGAACGATCTGCTCGCGCCTCCCTACAAGAACATGCTGCAGATGGCCGACGCGCGGACTTCCGGAACTGCGGTCACGCGGATCTTCTCCGTCCTCGAGGTCAACGGCCGCGATGAGAACAAGGCGTTCGATTACATGAAGAAGCTGCGGCCCAATGTGCAGCTCTACACCAAGAGCGGAGGCGGCGGCACGCTGCCCGTGGGCCTGGGCCAGGCCGGCGCGGGCATCTTCTTCATCGTCGACGCGCTCGACACCAAGGCCAAGGGCTACGAAGTGACGATCAGTTTCCCGAAAGAAGGCATCGGCACGGCCGCCGAAGGCATCGCGCTGATCAAGGGCGCCAAGAATCCGGCGCTGGCCAAGAAACTCATCGATTGGGCGTCCTCGCCGGCGATGCAGGGCCTGTTCGCGAAGTACAAGATCAACTTCGTGCCCGCGCACCCCGGCGTCGCGCTCGAGCCCGGTCTCGCGGCCGTGCTCAAGAACGCCAAGCTCTTCCCGATCGACGCCGACTACGCGGGCGCGAACCGCAAGCGCATCGTCGATCGCTGGGTCGCCGAGGTCCTGAACCCTTAATGACCTCCGTTCGTGGTGAGCTCGTCGAACCACGAACGGACCTCAATGGGCATGAGACGGTCAGCGATCGGCCGCCCTTCGACAAGCTCAGGGCGAACGGGTAGCTCGCTGGTTGTTTCGCCCGCAGCCATCGCGGCACGCATCCGCCGCGATCCCGCGGTTGCGGTGGCGGTGTTGTCGCTGTGGCTCCTGCTCGCGCTGTTCGTCGTCTACCCGCTGGCGATGCTGCTCGCGCGGATGCTGATCGACCACGGCAGTTTCACGACCGCCGGCCTCACGGCGGTGCTCACCGAGCGGCATCAGATTCACGCCTTCTGGAACAGCCTGCTGTTGGGCCTCCTGGTCGGCATCCTCGGCACGTTGCTCGGCTTTCTGTTCGCGTTCACCGCCGCCCGCGGGCGGTTGCCGCGCGCGCTTCGCACCGTGATCGACGCCAGCGTGCTGCTGCCGCTGGTCTCGCCGCCGTTCACCACAGCGATCGCGATGATCTTCTCGTTCGGGCCGCGCGGGCTCATCAGCTACGAGCT
>JBGPYP010000286.1:0-3570 GCA_041493285.1 Casimicrobiaceae bacterium | reverse complement strand
CGGGGCGACCGGCGAGGCGGAGCGAGGCTCCACGAGCGCCAGCGAGTGGAGGCGACCCGAGCCGGGCGCAAGGGACGACAACTCAACGCGATGAATTCGCGCAAGAGTCTCGGAGTCCCCTCTCGCTGCTCGCGCCGGCGGCCTCCTTGGACCGCACCCGCAAGATGAAATTGAAATGTCGAGTGTCGGCCGCAGCGGCGACTCGCGGACGCTCGACCCCCACGCACTTCGCGAGCGGGGCGACCGGCGAGGCGGAGCGAGGCTCCACGAGCGCCAGCGAGTGGAGGCGACCCGAGCCGGGCGCAAGGGACGACAACTCAACGCGATGAATTCGCGCAAGAGTCTCGGAGTCCCCTCTCGCTACTCGCTCGCGGGTCCCCTCTCGCTGCTCGCGCCGCTATGCTAAATTCGACCGATGTCGCACACGCTGCAGCTGATTCTGCTGCTTCTGGCGGCGGCCGTCGTTGCCATCGTCATCTGCAGGCTGGTACGGTTGCCGCCGATCCTCGGCTATCTCGTCGTCGGCATCGCGGTCGGGCCGCATGCGATGGGCTGGGTCCCCGACAACGCCGATGTGCGCGATCTGGCCGAGTTCGGCATCGTTTTCCTGCTGTTCTCGGTCGGACTCGAGTTCAGCCTGCCGCAGTTGAGAGCGATGCGCCGCGCGGTGTTCGGTCTGGGGCTGGCGCAGGTCGCGATCACCACTGTCGTGGCGATGGTCGGCCTGCACCTGCTGGGCATTGGCTGGCTCGCGGGATTCGCGCTCGGCGGCGCGCTGGCGATGAGCTCGACCGCGATCGTGTCCAAGATGCTCGCCGAGCGCATGGAGCTCAATTCCGTGCACGGCCGCGACGTGATGGGCATCTTGCTGTTCCAGGATCTCGCGGTCGTTGCCCTGCTGATCGCGGTTCCGACGCTCGCAGCCGGCGGCGCCGATTTGTGGCCAGCGCTTGCCGCCGCAGCCGGCAAGGCGGCGGTCGCGCTGGCGCTGATCCTCGTCTTCGGGCAGAAGCCGATGCGCGGCTGGTTCCATCTCGTCGCGCGCCAGCGCTCGCCGGAGCTTTTTATGTTGAACGTCCTGCTGGTCACGCTAGGACTGGCCGCGCTGACCGAATTGGCCGGGCTGTCGTTCGCCCTCGGCGCCTTTCTTGCGGGCATGCTGATCGCGGAGACCGAGTACCGCTATCAGGTCGAGGAGGACATCAAGCCGTTTCGCGACGTGCTGCTCGGGTTGTTCTTCGTCACGGTCGGCATGTACCTCGACTTGAGAGTCGTTGCTGCGAACCTCGGCTGGGTCGCGCTCCTGCTCGTCGGTCCGGTGCTGGCCAAGCTGATTCTGATCGTCATCCTCGCGCGGATCTTCGGCGCGCCTCTGGGGGCGGCATTGCGAACCGGTTTCTATCTCGCGCAGGCGGGCGAATTCGCGATCGTGCTGCTCGCGCTCGCGGGCGATCTCGCGGTGGTCGAGCCGACGTTCGCGCAGCTCGTGCTCGCCGCGATGGTGCTGTCGATGCTGACTGCACCGCTCCTGATCCAATTCGCGGAGCCGCTAGCGCGCCGGTTCACTGCGAATGACTGGCTGGCGCGCGCGGCGCAGGTGACGCAGATCGCCGCGCGCAGCATGGCACGGCAACAGCACGTGATCATCTGCGGCTTCGGCCGCAGCGGTCAGAACCTCTCGCGATTGCTCGAAAAGGAGGAGATCGCGTTCATCGCTCTCGACGCGGATCCCGAGCGCGTGCGCGAGGCCGCAGCGGACGGCAGCAGTGTCGTCTACGGCGACGCCGGCCGGCGTGAAGCGTTGATCGCCGCCGGGCTGCCCAAGGCGCGTGCCGTCGTGGTGAGCTTCGCCGACACCCCGACCGCGCTCAAGATCCTCCATCACGTTCAGCAGCTGCGGCCGGAGGTACCGGTGATCGTGCGCACCGTCGACGACAGCGAGCTGGACCGGTTGATCAAGGCCGGCGCGGCCGAAGTGGTTCCGGAGGTGCTCGAAGGCAGCCTGATGCTCGCGTCGCACTCGCTGCTGCTCCTCGGTGTCCCGCTCAATCGCGTGCTGGCGCGGATCCGTGCGATCCGCGAGGAGCGTTACAGCCTCTTTCGCGGTTTCTACCACGGCGCGACCGATGCCGCCGACGCCGCCGACAACCTGCAGCCGCGGCTGCACTCGGTATTGCTCACCGAACGCTCGGCCGCCGTTGGCCGTACGCTCGCGGATTTCGATTTCGCGGGCCTCGTCGAAGTCACCGGCGTGCGCCGTCGCGGCGCGCGCTCGGCCGTTCCCGGGCCCGATCATCGCTTCGAAGCGGGCGACGTCGTCGTGCTGCTCGGCCTCCCGGAGCAACTCACTGTCGCTGAACGGCGTCTCTTGCGAGGCTAAGGATTCACTGGAGCCGCACGATCGGCTCGCATCATTGTGGCGCCGCAGTCAACCCGCTACAATCACCGTCCCGATATGCTCCCCCGATTGCTGCCTCCTCCCGCCAAGCCGTCGCCGTCCCGCGCCGCAGAAGCGATCGCCGCTTGGCACGTCGATCGCGACGCCGCGGCGGTCGAGCTCGTCGACGTCTCCTTCCGCTATGACGTGCGGCCGGTGCTCAAGGGCATCACCATGACGATTCCGCGCGGCAAGATCGTCGCGATCATGGGCGGGAGCGGCTGCGGCAAGACGACCATCCTGCGTCTGATCGGCGGTCAGCTCCGGCCGCAATCCGGCCAGGTCCGTGTCGGCGGCCTGTCGGTCCCGGACCTCGAGCCCGATGCGCTCTACGATCTGCGCCGCAAGTACGGCATGCTGTTCCAGTTCGGCGCGCTGTTTACTGACATGACGGTGTTCGAGAACATCGCATTCCCGATGCGCGAGCACACCGAGCTGCCCGAGGAGCTGATCCGCGATCTGGTGCTGATGAAGCTCCAGGCCGTCGGCCTGCGCGGCGCGGCGCATCTGATGCCCGCCGAGCTTTCCGGCGGGATGGCGCGCCGCGTGGCGCTGGCGCGCGCGATCGCGCTCGATCCGCTGCTGGTGATGTACGACGAACCCTTCGCCGGGCTCGATCCGATCTCGCTCGGCGTCGTCGGCCAGCTCATCCGGCGCCTGAACGACGCGCTGTCGATCACGTCGGTGGTCGTGACGCACGACGTGTACGAGTCGCTCAAGATCGTCGACTATCTGTACTTCGTTTCCGAGGGCCGCATCGTCGCCTCGGGAACGCCCGTGGAAGTGCACGCGTCGACCGATCCGTTCGTCCGGCAGTTCGTCGACGGCGCGCCCGACGGGCCGGTGCCGTTCCACTATCCGGCGCCGTCGTATCGCGAGGAGCTTTTCGCCGATGTCGGCTGAGCTCGCCCCCGAAGTCGCGCAACGGCTGCGCCGCGTCGGCGGCGCGGTCACCGGCGCGGTGGGGCGGCTGGGTTACGCTGCCCGCGTCCTCGTCGCCGTGTTGTGGCACACACCGGGCGCGTTCCGGCGCATCCACCTCACGCTGCGTGAAATCTACTTTTCGGGCGTGCTGTCGCTGGTGATCATTCTGATGTCGGGGCTGTTCGTCGGGATGGTGTTGTCGCTGCAGG
>JBGPYP010000125.1:0-7438 GCA_041493285.1 Casimicrobiaceae bacterium | reverse complement strand
GCGACAGACGCAAGCACCTGCACGCCCACATGCTCAGGGACGAGCTTTGAGCTCAAGGGGGCAACGGGCTGTGCAGGCACTCGCAAACCAGACCGAGGTGCCAATTGAATGAACACGGAATCAAGCATACAAGGGGGCGCAGTTCGCGCCCGGGCGGCACTGCGGCGCTCATTGCGCCGGCGGCAGCGTCACGTCGACCGGTTGTCCGGGATTGAGCTTTGCCGCGACCGCCGGCGCGGGCTTCGCCTCGACCAGGAACACGAGCTTGGCCCGATTTTCCTTGGAGTAGAGCACCGGCGGGGTGAACTCGGCGCGGTCAGCGATGAACGAGATCGTCGCGGTCATCGCACCGCCGCAGCCGTCGCAGGTGAAGCCGACCGTCTGTCCGGGCCTCAGTCGACCCAGCACCGGCTCCGGCACGTAGAAGCGAATCTTGACGTTGGCGGCGGGCAGCAGGCTCACGACCGGGCTCCCCGCGGGGACGAAGTCGCCGACCACGTAGTACGTATCGTTGACGCGCCCCGCTTGCGGCGCCGCGATCGCGCGCTGCCCAAGGCGCCAGGCGCTCTGCGCCAGCGCCTGGCGCGCAGCATCGGCGTCCGCTTGTGCGGCGCGAATCTCGTCGGGACGTCCGCCGGGGAGTTTCACGGTAGCCACCGCCGCCTTGAGCTGCTCCACGGCCGCGTCGTCGCTCTTCAACTTCGTGCGCGCATCGTCGAGCGCGGCGCTGCTGATGAACCCCGATTTGAACAGCGATTCCTGGCGCCTGAAGTTCGCCGCCGACAACTCCCGCGCCGCCTGCGCCTGGCGCAGCTGCTCCTCGACGGTCTGGACTTCCGGCGCACGCTTGCCGGTCTTCAGGTTCTCGAGCCGCGCCAGCGCGCCGCGGAGCTGTTCCTCCGCCTGCTTGCGCGCCGCGAGCTCGTTTTCGCGCTCGAGCGCGAGCAGCGGCGCGCCTTCCGCGACCTGATCGCCGCGTTGCACAGAGAGCTGCTGCAGGGTTCCCGCGAAGGGCGCACCAACGCGGACATATTCGCCTTCGATATAGCCCTGTAGCGGCCGGTCCGCCGGCGCTCCGCACGCCGCGAGGACGAGGATCAGAAGCGTCGGCGAGTAGCGGCAGTGGGGAGCTGGGGTCATTGTCATCTTGTTCCCGAGGGCTCGTCCGTAGGATACCGCAGCGGCCGCACCAAAAGCCACGCCGACCAAGCCGCGCCGGTTACAATGCGCGCACGGCGCGAAGGGGCGCGCCACCGCATGGACACCGTCGCTGTCGCACCGCTAGCCCACCGGTTTCAGTTCACCGGCCGGACCGGCGACTACTTCCGTATCTGGATCGTCAGCTTGTGCCTGTCGATCCTCACGCTCGGCGTCTACTCGGCGTGGGGCAAGGTGCGCAAGAAGCGTTATCTCTACGCGCACACGCGCTTGGCCGGCTCCGCGTTCGAGTTCCGCGCCCGGCCGCTCGCCATCCTCAAAGGTCGGGCGATCGCCGTGTTGTTGTTCGGCGGCTTCGCCGCAACCGGGCACTTCCTGCCGGAGGTCCAGTGGACCTTCATCGTGCTGCTGCTGGTGCTCACGCCCTGGATCGTCGTCGCCGCAAACCGGTTCAACGCGCAAAACTCCGCGTATCGCAACATCCGCTTCGGGTTCACGGGCCGCATCGGCGAAGCCGCGAAGGTATTCCTCGGCCTCGGTGTGCTGACGGTCGTCAGCCTCGGGCTCGTGTATCCGTACTACCGCCTGCGCCGGGCGCGCTTCGTCGTCGGCCGCCACCGTTTCGGGGCGACCGATTTCGCGACGGAGTTCTCCGGCGGCGATTTTTACGCCGCTTACATCCTCGCCGGCCTGATCGTGTTCGGCGCGACGGTCAGCGCGATCCTTGGCGGGATTCTCCTGGCCTTCATCGGGTCGGTCCTCGGCGCCGGAAGCAAGCCGAGTCGCGCGGTCGTGCTCGTGCCGGTCGTGTTGATGTACGCGGCATATCTGCTTGCGTTCTGCTATCTCCGCGCGCGCGTCGGCAACTTGACCCTGAACGGTGCGCGCATCGGGCCGCTGCAACTGCGCTCTGCGCTCCGCGCCCGCGACCTGCTCTGGCTCTACGTCAGCAACATCGTCGCAATCATCGCCAGCGTCGGAATCGCCACGCCGTGGGCGACGCTGCGGATGGCGCGCTACCGCGCGGATCGTCTGGCGCTGATCGCGCACGAGCCGCTCGAGGCGCTCGCCGCATCCCCCGCGGATCGCGCGACCGCGACGGGCTCCGAAGTGAGCGACCTGTTCGACGTCGACGTGTCGCTATGACGCCGGCACCGCTGAGGTTTCACGGCCGGTTCCGCGACGGCGCAACCGCCGCGGAGGTGGCGGTCGACGTCGAGCGCGACGGCGAGGAGCTGGTGATCACCGGCGAAGAGAAGGTCTTGCGCGTCGCGATCGCCGCGGTCGTCGCCGATGCGCCGCTCCCCGGTGTTCCGCGCGTGCTCGCACTGCCCGACGGCGGCCAGATCGAGACCGGCAATCGCGACGCGGTCGCCGCGCTGTTCCCGCTGCGCAACCGCATCGACGCTGCGGCGTTCTGGCTCGAGTCGCGCTGGGCCATGGCGCTCTCCGCGATCCCGGTGATCGCGGGCGTCACGTGGCTGTTCGTCGTCGTGCTCATGCCGCTCGCCGCGGAGCCTGTCGCGAGGACGATCAGCCCCAAGGTTGAGCTGGTGGTCGGCAAGCAGGCGCTGGACACGCTCGATCGCATCGCACTCAAACCCTCACGGCTCGATCCGGAGACCAGAGACGAACTCCAGGATCGCTTCGAGGAGCTCCTCAAGGGCGAGCCCGGAGAAGAAAAGTATGAACTCGTGTTTCGTGGCGGCGTGGTGGGCCCGAATGCATTCGCGCTGCCGGGCGGCATCATCGTCGTCACCGACGACATGGTGAAACTGGCCGCGAACGAGGGCGAGCTCATGGCCGTGCTTGCGCACGAGATCGGCCACGTGCGCGGCAAGCACGCGCTGCGGCTGATCCTGCAGGATTCCGGCGTCGTCGTCCTGGTCACCGCGCTCGCCGGCGACGCGGTATCGATGACGTTCCTCGCGGCCGCCTTGCCGACGGCGCTGCTGCAATCACACTACTCGCGGCAGTTCGAGGCGGAGGCCGACGAGTACGCGTTCGCGCACCTCAAGCGCCACGGTTACTCGCCGCAGGTCTTCGCCGACATGATGGGTCGCATGCAGCGGGCCGACCGGCACGCGGCGGGTGAAGGCGGCGTCCTGCAGTACTTCAGCACGCACCCGTTGACCGACGAGCGCATCGAACGCGCCCGAGCGCAACGCTGATCAAGAACTGCTGCGCGCCCCGATTGCTTTGTAGCTCCGGCCGGTTCGCTTAACGTTCGCTTCGCTCACGTTAGCCTGCACCACTGAAGCTTCGCTTTCGTGCTTAGTTGGCAACTTAGTTGGCAACTTAGTTGGCAAATAAGGCTCGCCCCTCGCCGTACTTCCTCTGTACTGTCCCGGAGCTCGCTGCGGGACCTCATTGAGCAACTAAGGCACTCGGGGCTGGTCGCGACGTTCCTGACAGGCTCTTAGTACTTGATCGAGCAGCCGTAGGGCGTCGAGGTCGCGGTCGTTACCGGCATACCGCCGGTCGCCTGCGTCAGCGCGGTGCGGACGTAGTTGTTCGCGGCCGGCGGGTCCTCCGGGCGGGTCGAGGGCCGGTCGTCGATCGCTCCGGCATAGATGATCTTGCTCTGCGGATCGATGACGAACATGTGCGGCGTCGTCTTGGCCTGGTAGAGCCTCGCGGTTGCGCTGTCGGCGTCGACCAATACCGCCTTCGGCGCCGCGCCTCGCGCTTGCATCCACTCGCCGAGCTTCGCCGGCGGCATGAACTCGAAGCTCGTCCGGTTCGACGAATCGATCGAGAGCCACACGACCCCGCGCGGGCCCCAGCTCGCCTGCAATCCCTGCATGTTCCGGGTGTTGTAGTGGTTGCGCACGAACGGGCATTGCGGGTTGGTCCACTCGAGCACGACGTACTTGCCCTTGAAATCGGAGAGCTGCACCGCGTTGCCTTGCGTATCGGTCAGCGTGAAGTTCGGTGCGGGTTGTCCCGCGGTCGCGGCGAGCGCCGGCAGCGATGCGCCGAATGCGAGCACGCCGAGTATTGCGCGCAGGTTCATGATGCCTCCATAGGACGTGTGCGCCGGCCAAGTAGACTAGGGCTTCGCCAGCGCATCGGTGATCGTACTCTGCCGTAGGACCTCGGGGAAGATCAACGGTTCTCGGCCGGGCCGATAGAGCACGTAGACCGGCACTCCGCTTCTTCCCAATGCGGCCAGCGCGTGCCCGATCGTCGCGTCGCGTCGCGTCCAGTCGGCGCGCAGCAGCGCCACGTCGTGCTGCGCGAAAGCGCGCTGTACCGCGTCGGTGTTGAGCACCAGCCGCTTGTTGACCTGGCAGGTCACGCACCACGCCGCGGTGAAATCGACGAACACCGGCCGCCCCGCGTCGGTGAGCTGCCGAACACGCTCCGGCGCATAGTCCTGCCACGGGCCCCTGTCCACGGCGAGCCGCTTGGCGGGAGATTCGCCTCCGGTCACCGCTGCGCCGACGACGGGCGCACCGACCACGATTGCGGTGAGGAGCCCGGCGAGCGCGGCCCATCCCCATACCCGCGCTCCGCCCGTGCGCATCGTCTGCCATGCCCAAAAGGCGAGGGCGACCAGCAGCAGCACCGCGGCCAGCCGCGCCACCGCATCGTTGTCGAGCTGCGCGCCGAGTACCCACGCGAGCCAGATGACCGTGGCGTAGAGCGGGAAAGCGAGCAGCTCCTTCAAGCGGATCATCCACGGGCCCGGTCGCGGGAGGCGCTTGCGCCATCCGGGGAAGAACGCGAGCAGCACGTATGGCAGCGCCATGCCCAGCCCGAGCGCCGTGAACACGGCGATGGTCGACGAAGCGCTCTCTGCCAGCGCATAGCCGATCGCCGCGCCCATGAACGGCGCGGAGCACGGCGAAGCGATCGCGACCGCGAGCACGCCGGAGAGCGCATCGTTGACGAACGGGTTGCGCGCGCTCCAGGTCGACAGCGCGGACGGCAATAGCTGACCGACGTCGAACACGCCGGAAAGATTGAGCGCGAGCACGAAGAGCAGCACGGCGAGGCCCGCAACGACCGCGGGCGATTGCAGCTGGAATCCCCAACCGAGCTGCGTTCCACCAGCACGGAGAGCGATGAGCAAGCCGGCCAGCAGCCAGAACGAGACGATGACGCCGCCGGCGAACGCGGAGCCGTGTGCGCGCATCGTGCCGCTCTTGGAGCCGTGCGCCGCGAACCCGAGCACCTTCAGCGAAAGCACTGGGAACACGCACGGCATCAGGTTCAGCAGGATCCCGCCGACCAGCGCGAAGGCGAGCGCCACGCTGAGCGAGATGTCGCCGCCGTCGCTCGACGCCAGTGCGGGCGGCGTCGCCGCGAGAGACGCTTTTGGGCCGGCGACGACGCTGCCCGCGAGCGGCACGTCGATCGTCGCTGCGGTCTGCCCGCCGAACCCTTTGCTCGCGGTGAGCACGCCGGCGACAGAAATGAATTCGCCAACGCGCTGGCTCGCTACAGGCAGGGTCAGCGTCAACGTCGGCCCCTCGCGAGTGAGACGCTGCGGCGTGCTCGGTTCGATCTTGCCTTCGCTGAATGGGAAGAAATGTACTTCGCCGGGATCGCCGGTACCCGCGCGCGCGGTCAGCGCCAGATCGACTTCTGCCCCGCGTCCGGTCGCCGCGATGTCCCAGCCTTCGAGCGGCCGCGCCAGCGCGGCGCGGGCGCGTGCGATCGGCCCCGCCCAGCGCGGATCGGGCTCGGCGCGGTTCGCGACGGGCAACGTCAGCGCCAGGTCCGCGCCTTCGGGAATGCAGATTTCCTTGCACACCAGCCAGTCGGCGCGCGCGTTCAGGCTGACCGTTCTGCCGCTCAGGAAATCGGGAACGGCGACGATGTCGGTCAGCAGCAGCACTTCGCCCTCGTAACCGTAATTGATCAGCGGCCCCACCGGCAGCGCGCGCGGCGGCGGCCACTGGATCGCGCCGGCGGAGAGCCCATCCGGCAATTTCCAGGCAAGCGTAGTCGGCAAGCCGGACTCGCCCGGGTTCTGCCAATACGTGTGCCAGCCGCGCTCCATCGCCAGGCGGAGTGCGACGGTCAGCGGGCGACCCGGCGTGAGCGCACTCTGCTCGGGAACGAGCTCCGCCTCGACGTGCGCGGTGCGCACCGGCGCGGCCGCGGCCGGCAGCGCGAGCGCTGCCGCAACGAGGCAGCGGATGACGAAATGCAAGAAACGCGGCATGGATGGACGGGTGGGAACGCTCTGGGGACTGCGGCTTTGGGTCACTACCGGGCGGAGAGGTTCCCGTGTGTACGGTAGAATTCTAGCAGCCTGGTCCCCGGCACCCGGCGTGGCCCGGTGCCGGGGTCGTTCCCCGCCTGCTGAAAAGCGCTTGCGGGCGCTGCCGCCCGGAACCGCCACACTCGTTTTTCAGTCATGGAAGCGTTCCTCGTCTCGATTCTGGTCGTCGCCGTCGGCGAAATCGGCGACAAGACGCAACTGCTCGCGCTGCTGCTCGCCGCGCGCTTTCGGCGCACGCTCCCCATCGTGCTGGGCATCCTCGTCGCGACGCTCGCCAACCACACCCTGGCGGGCGCGGTCGGCGCGTGGTTGCGACAGGTCGTTCCCGCCGCATGGCTGCGCTGGCTCATCGCCGGATCGTTCCTCGCCGTTGCGCTCTGGGCACTCAAGCCCGATCGGGTGGACGAGCGGCGCAACGACGAACGGCGGCGCCTGAATGTATTCACGGTCACGGTCGTTGCCTTTTTCTTGGCCGAGATCGGCGATAAGACACAGATTGCGACCGTGGTGCTTGCGGCGCAGTTTAACAACCTGGTCGCCGTCGTCGCGGGCACGACACTCGGAATGCTGCTTGCCGACGTTCCCGTCGTGTGGCTCGGCCGCGCCGCAGCGGCGAAGATCCCGCTGCGGACCGTACGCTTGGTCGCCGCAGGCCTGTTCGCGGCGCTTGCGATCGTCGCGTTGATAACGGGCTAACAGCAGCCGGGCCCAAGTTCATCCTGCCGGTATAATTGCTCGCTTCAGTTTCCGACAAGCCGCTGACCGAATGCAACCGTATCGCCCCGCCGACATCGAAGCCGCCGCGCAGGCGCACTGGACTTCCGTGCAGGGGTTCCGCGCCCGCGAGGAGGCGGGCCGGCGCAAGTATTACTGCGTTTCCATGCTGCCGTATCCGTCGGGCGTGCTGCACATGGGTCATGTGCGCAACTACACCATCAACGACATGATGTACCGGTATTTGCGCATGAACGGGTACAACACGTTGATGCCGATGGGTTGGGATGCGTTCGGGCTGCCGGCGGAGAATGCGGCGATGAAAAGCGG
>JBGPYP010000192.1:0-5092 GCA_041493285.1 Casimicrobiaceae bacterium | reverse complement strand
GAGGAACAGCACCCAGGTGAACCCCGCGAGCGGCCAGGCGACGAAGATGTAGGTCATCGGCATCTCCGCGAGCTCGGAGCTCTGGTCCCAGCCGAACTGCACGAATTTGATGCCGTACCAGATGAAAACCAGTGCGAAGACAAGTACGAACACGTTGGAAACGATGCGCAATAGCGCATTCGCCCGCGGCTTCAGTTCGGGCCACACGTCGCATTCCAAGTGCGAAGCGTCGCGGATGCCGACCATCGCACCCAGCATGACCATCCAGATGAAAAGGAAGCGCGCCATTTCCTCGGTCCAGATCCAGTGCGGGATCAGCTCGGTGAAGCGCGCGATGATCTGCAGCGTCACCGGCACGATGAGAATCCCTACCGTGGCGGCCAGCAGCCAGTCGAGCAGCCGGTAATAGCCAACGATCAACTTGCGCATGCCTGTCCCTGGCGTCGCGACAAAAAAGACCGGCGGGGGCTCGAGCCCCCGCCGGGTCGCTGTCGCTTCTTACATCGAATTGATCTTGTTGTAGATCGCCTCGGCGCCGATTTCCTTCGCGTATTCGGCCATGACCGGATCAGCGGCCTTCTTCATCGCCGCGCGGTCGGCGAACGCGATGCGCTTCAGCTTGCCGGCCTTCTCCATTGCTTCGAGCTTGGCGGCGTCCTCGCCCGATTCGATCTGCCGCCCGTAGACGCCTGCCTCCTTGCCTGCCTTGATGATCGCGGCTTGCAGGTCCGGCGGGAGTTTCTTGAACGTCTTGCCGGAGAAGCAGATCGGCCGGATCGTGATCGCGTGCTGGGTCATGTTGAGGTTCGGGCCGACTTCGTAGAACTTCATCGCTTCCACGCCGGCCGCTTCGTTCTCGCCGGCCTGGATCACGCCGTTCTGAATGGCGTTGTAGACCTCGTCGTAGGCGATCACCGTCGGCGACATCCCGATCGCCGCGAACGTCTTGCTCCAGATCGGCGCGCCCTGGACGCGGACCTTGAGTCCCTTCATTTCCGCCATGTTGCGCACCGGCTTGTTGGCGAAGATGTTGCGCGTGCCGCCGCCGGCGAAGCCGATCAGCATCACGTCGCCCTTCGCCGCCACCTCGTCGGCGACCGGCTTCAGCGTGTCGGCGTCGAGCACCTTGTTCCAGTGGTCGAGATCGCGAAACAGGAACGGCGCGTCGATGAACGGCGCGGCCTTCGAGAACGTCGACATGTGCGCCGGCGATACGATGCCGTAGTCGACCGAGATGCCCTGGTTCATGTAGGCGAAATAGTCCTTCTCGAGGCCCAACTCGCTGTTCTTGTGCAGCACGAAGTTGACCGGCTTGCCGTAATACTTCTTGACCAACTCCTCGAATTTCACCAGGGCTTTGGTGAACGCATGATCGTCGTTGAACTGGACCGCGCCGTGCAGCGTGATCGCTTGCTGCGCTGCGGCGTTGAACGAAAAGGCCAGCGCGGCCAAAGTTGCGGCGCGCACGGCCATACGCAGAAATGGATGCATCGGTTCCTCCAGGAGGTTGCGTATCGTGTCGCGCCGGCGGCACGGGGGCGTTGCAGGCGCGGGGCGGCCATCCGTCATTTGGTCAGGTGGCCAGACCACATTCAACCGCGGCTTAGGTCCCGGTGTCAACCTTGCCCCGCCGCCGGCCCGGGACGTGAGTTGCGGGCCTTGCGAACCGGCGGCGTCCATCGCGTACGTCGCATCCGCAGCGCGGTATACTCGCGCGCCGGAACGGTTGAGGCGTCCGGCGCTCCAGGGAGCACACGATGAAATGGCGTTCGGCTTGGATCTCCTGCACTTTCGCCGCCGCGGTCGCGGCACTGCCGAGTGCGGGGTTCGCGCAAGAGTACCGGCTGGAGGCGTTGCGGATCTATCGCGTGATGGCGCGCGCAACTCCGCCGGGGGCCAAGACCGGCGTCGTTTTCTTCATCGTCGACAACGCGAGCAACGCGGCCGACCGGCTGGTGCGCGCGTCGACACTGGTTGCCGTCGGCGTGGCGCTGCATCAGATGGTCATCGATGAGGGCGTGATGAAGATGCGCGCGGTGCCTTCGATCGAAATCCGGCCCGGCGGGAGGCTCGAGCTGCAGCCCGGCGGTTATCACCTGATGCTGCTCGACCTCAAGCAACCGCTCAGGGCCGGCGAGAGTTTCCCTATGACGCTGACCTTCGCACGCGGCGGTACGGTCACAGTATCGGTGCACGTCGAAGAGATGGGGGCGATGCCAGGAGAGCGGCGCTGAGCGCGGTGCGGTGCTAATCGCGCGCGGCAGAACCGAGATCTCCACATCGCACGCGGGGACGCATTTGCTTTTCCGAGCCCCTCGGGCGATCATTGCACGCTCTTCTCCGCGCGAACGATCATGGCCGAACCCAACAAGCTCGACGAGCCGCTCTCCGAAGCCGAATACGATGCGCTCGAGGCGTTCTTCGGCTCCAACGCGGTTCCGCAGGACTGCATGGACCTGGAGATGCTCGACGGCTTTCTCACCGCAACCGTCAGCGGCCCGGAGCTGATTCAGCCGTCGGAGTGGCTGCCGGTCGTCTGGAGCGACAGCCAGCGCAGCGTTTCGCCGGTGTTCGCGGACAACGAGCAAGCCGAGCGCATTCTGTCGCTGCTGCTGCGATTGCAGAACGGCATCGTGCGCACGCTCACCGAATCACCGACGCGGTTCAAGCCGTTGCTCTATCGCCCCGAGGAAGGCGTCAAGGGCCGCCAGGGCGCCAGAGACGAAGACGGGCGCAAGGAGGAATCGGCGCCCCCCGAAGCGAGCGCCTGGTGCGAAGGCTACATGACCGGCGTGCTGCTGCGCGAAGAATCGTGGGAGCCGATCTACGAGAACGAAGCGACGCGCGACTGGATGCTGCCGATCGAGGCGCTGGCCTACGGCGATCACGATCCCGAATATCTCGACTGGGTCGACAGCGAAGAGAAGCGCCTGGGCATGATCGACGAGTTGCCGATCGCGGCGGTGCTCATCCACCGCTTCTGGCTCGCGCGGCGCAGCGGCGAAGGCGTCAATCGCGCCGAGCGACGAGCGCAGCGGCGCGAAGCGAGCCGCAAGGTCCGCCAGCGGTTGCACTGAGCCGCTCCACCCGCAAGAAGCTAAGGACGGTAGATCTGCGGCCGATACTGGCCGATGCTGTCGTGCAAGTCTCGCGGCGCCGGCGCGCCCGGCGCCTTGTTGCGGACCCTGACTCGCAACAGCAGCCCGATGCCCAGCAGGGCAACCGATCCCAGCAGAAGCAGTGTGGTCCAATCGTCACGCATGATATCGGTGGCCGCGAACACCGGGGTCACGAACGCGGTGCCGATGAGGGTGCCTGCCACGAAGTTTCGGGTTCGGCGCAGCGATTCTCGTGCTCTTCTCAGACGGTGCGTCATCGATCGCTCCCGGAAGGGTTGATAGCGACCCCAATCTAGCCGGGGGCCGCATGCGCCGGAATCGGTCGTCGTCTGATTCGCGTGTAGGAAAACGCGACACCGATGTAGGGTCAGAGACGACTTTCTACTGGCGCTCGGCGCGGGTGTCGCCGCCGCCGAAAGTAGTCTCTGACCCTATTTACGGTCGCTATTTGCGGTCGCGCAGGAAGTCGAAATCGCAGCCGTCTTCCGCCTGCAACACGCGCTCGGCGTAGAGCCGCTGATAACCGCGCGGCGGCAGCGGAGGAGCTTGCCAACGCGCTTTGCGCCGGGCGAGCTCGCCGGCGTCGACCTCGAGATCGATGCGCCGCTCACGCACCGACAGACGGATCCGATCGCCCGTCTGCGCGAGCGCCAGCGGACCTCCGACGGCGGCCTCCGGCGACACGTGCAACACGATCGTCCCATAGGCGGTGCCGCTCATGCGCGCGTCAGAGATGCGCACCATGTCCTTGACGCCAGCGCGGGCGAGCTTGGCCGGCAGCGGCAAGTACCCCGATTCCGGCATGCCGTAGCCGCTCTTCGGCCCCGAGTTCTGCAGCACCAGAAAATCCTCGGCCGCGACGTCGAGCGCGGGATCGTCGATGCGCGCCGCGAGGTCGTCGGGAGAGGCGAACACGACCGCGCGACCGGTGCGCTCGAACAGTTGCGGATCAGCGGCGGAGCGTTTGAGGATGGCGCCGTTGGGCGCGAGCGAGCCGAACAGCGCGACCAAGCCCCCGACCGGATGGAACGGCGCGGCGAGCGTGCGCACGATCGCGCGATCGACCCATTCGGGGGGAGCCGCGAGGCGTTCGCGCAAACGCTCGCCGGTCACGGTGAGGCAGTCGAGATCGAGCCGCGGCTTGAGTTCATGCAACACCGCACTCATGCCGCCTGCGGCGAAGAAGTCCTCCATGTAATGCGCGCCGGTCGGCTTGAGATCGACCAGCACCGGCGTCGCGTCGGACAGCTCGTTCAGGCGTGTGAGCGACACCGGGATCCCGAGCCGGCCGGCGATCGCGGTCAGGTGGATCACGGCGTTGGTCGAGCCGCCGATCGCGAGCAGAACGGTGAGCGCGTTCTCCACCGCCGCGGGCGTGACGATACGCTCCATCGTCAGGCGCGAGTGTGCGAGCGCAACCGCGGCGCGACCGGTCGCCTCGGCCGCGCGCAGACGGTCGGAGTGCACCGCCGGAATCGCCGCGGTGCCCGGCAGCAGCATGCCGAGCGCCTCGGCGACGCAGGCCATCGTGCTCGCGGTGCCCATGACCGCGCAGGTGCCGGCGGTGGTCGCCAGCCGCGTCTCGACGCGATCGATGGTCGCGCGGTCGACTTCGCCGCCGCGGAATTTGGCCCAGAAGCGCCGGCAATCGGTGCACGCGCCCAGGCGCTCGCCCTCGTGCCGCGCGGTCAGCATCGGCCCGGCGACGAGCGCGACCGCCGGCACGCCCGCGGACGCGGCACCCATCAGTTGCGCCGGCAGCGTCTTGTCGCAGCCGCCGACGAGCACCACCGCGTCGAGCGGTTGCGCGCGGCACATCTCCTCGACGTCCATCGCCATCAGATTGCGGTACATCAGGCTCGTCGGGTGGAGAAAGACTTCGCCCAGCGAAATCGTCGGAAACGCGAGCGGCAAACCTCCAGAGGCAAGCACGCCGCGCTTGACCGCGTCGATCAGCTCGGGGAAATGGCGAT
>JBGPYP010000282.1:0-3607 GCA_041493285.1 Casimicrobiaceae bacterium | reverse complement strand
ATCGAGTCCGAGCATCGCGGCAAGCTGCTCGCACGACGCCGCGACCGAGCGCGTGCGCGGCGCGTTGGCCTCCAGTGTCCACGTGTCACCCGTCGCGCGCACGGGAATCACGCCGGCGCGCATCTCCAGCGTCACCTCGTCGCCGCCCATGAGCGCTCGCACGACGTGCGCGCTGCCGAGCGTCGGGTGACCCGCGAAAGGCATCTCGAAGCTCGGCGTGAAGATACGCACCCGCGCGGTCGCCCGGGTCGACGGCAGGATGAACGTCGTCTCCGACAAATTGAACTGCAACGCCAGCGCCTGCATGGTCGCGTCGTCGAGACCGCGTCCGTCCTCGAACACCGCGAGCGGGTTGCCCGCGAGACGCTCTTCGGCGAAAACGTTGACGATGCGAAACGCGTAGTCGCTCATTAGGGAACCTCTGAACAAGTCTCACATGAGCCGCGTTTCTGGCGCAATGGCTTCAGATGCTAGGCCTCATTGGCCAACTGCGGGCGCAGCGAATAGCTCATCCTATTCGCAAGCCGCGCAACAACGCAGATGAGGCCATTGCGCCGAAACCCGGAGGGACGGGGCTCAGTTGCCAACTGCGCGGGCGATCTGCTTTGGCGCGCCGCTCGCCCATGGGGCCTGCCATGGGCTTCGCGTCGCCTCAGTTGGCAAATGAGGCATCTCATCCCGGAAAGCCGCCGTCGCGGCCACGCGGGACTTATTCAGAGGTTCCTTAACTCTCGACCGGTTCGTCGGCTTCGAACAGCGCGCGCACTTCGCGGGCCAGCGCCGCGAACGCGGCCGGCGTCACCTCGCGCGCTTCGACCACCCGGGGCGTTTGCGCGGCCGGGAAATTGCGCTCGAGCGAACGCGCGTAGGTGGGATCGTAGTGCGCATCGAGAAGCTCCGCGACGAGTGGATCCCAGTCGCCCGCCGCCGCCATCGCCTCCCAGCGCGCGAGCGTCGCCTTGCCGTGCAGCGCGGTCAGCGGTTTCAGGCACGTACCGAGCAAGGCCGGGTCGGCCAGGAAATGCGCGTACTCGTCCTTGAGCAGCGCCACCCGGTGCTCCCGCGGCGTGCGCAGCGTCAGTACGCGGCCGACGCGCATCTCGCCGAGCAGCGCGTCGGGCATCTGCACGCTGCCGATGCGCCGGCTTTCCGATTCGACGAACACCGGCCGCGAAGTGTCGAGTCGAGAGAGCGCGTCGAAGAGCTGGCTCTCGAACCCCTTCTGCGACGGCTGCGGCTCGTCAGGCAAGTCGCCCAGCAGCGACCCGCGATGGCGCGCGATACCTTCGAGATCGAGCGTTTGCGCGCCGGCTGCCGCCAGGGCGGCGAGCAGCCGGCTCTTGCCCGAGCCAGTGAGACCGCAGATCACGACGAAGCGGAACTGCGGCGGCACGCGCGCGAGTTCCGCCGCGACGTGGCGCCGGTACGCCCGATAGCCGCCTTCGAGCTGCACCGCGCGCCAGCCGATTTCGTGCAGCACCTGTGTCAGCGCGCGGCTGCGCTGGCCGCCGCGCCAGCAGTACACCAGCGGCCGCCACTCGCGCGGCCGGTCGGCGAACGCGGTCTCCAGCATCGCCGCGATGTTGCGCGCGACGATCGCCGCGCCGAGCTTGCGCGCCGCGAACGGCGACTCCGCGTACAGCGTGCCCACGCGTGCGCGCTCGGCGTCGTCGAGCACCGGATGATTCGTGGCCGTGGGGACGTGATCCTCGGCGAACTCCGCGGGGCTGCGCACGTCGATGCGGTCGGGATACTCGGCGAGCTCGTCGACGCCGACGCGGCGCACGCCCGGGTGCGGTGCGCTCTTCGCGCTCATTGGGGCTTCATCTGACTTTTGCCGGCGCGCCGAGCAGCGGTTTCAGCTCGCGCCACACGTTGTCGAGAAGCTTCGGCTGCACCGCGCCGACCGGATGGATGCGATCGGGCTGGAACATCGCGTTGTCCTCGCCGAAGCCTTCGAAGAAGAACGGCACCAGTGCGACCTTGCGCGCCTTGGCGACCTCGCCGAAGGTCGCGTCGAAGCGTTGGACGTACGCGGGACCATAATTGGGAGGCAGCCGCATGCCGACCAGCAGCACGCGTGATCCCGCCTTCTGCGCGGCGGCGACCATCGCGTCGAGGTTCTCGCGCATGGCGTCTAGGCTGCCGCCGCGCAGGCCATCATTGCCGCCCAGCTCGATCACCGTGAGCGCGGGTCGCTGCTGCGCGAGCAGCGCCTCGAGTCGCGCGCGGCCGCCTGCGGTCGTGTCGCCGCTGCTGCTGGCATTGACCACGCGATGCGGAAAATGCTCCGCGACGAGCCGCTCCTGCAGCAGCGCCGCCCAGCCCGCTCCAGGCGGCAATCCATAGCCGGAGGAGATGCTGTCGCCGACGATGAGGATCACCGGCGCCACGGCTTTCGCGAGAGCGGCGGAACACAACAGCACAGCGACGACCAGCGCAAAAACGCGCCAGGCGCAGCGGAACGAAGACGACGAAAGGCGGTCCACACTGCATTCTAGAGGCGCGCCTCGAGGCACGCAAAGAAGCCTTGCGGGCTCGGAGGTACAATGCGGCGCCACCGGGACGAATCTGCGCGAATCCCCGCGCCGTTATCCTCCACGGCGCTTGCGTTGGCCGCGCGGCGGCCCCATCTGCAATCCAGTCGATCCGCCGAAAGCCGTACCCTCCTCATGACCGAGCCTGTCATTCGCGCGCAGGACCTCTCCAAGATCGTCCGCAGCGGAGACACGCCGCTGACGATCCTCGACGGCGTGAGCTTCGAGGTCGGAGCCGGTGCCACGGTCGCCATCGTCGGCGCGTCGGGCTCGGGCAAGACGACACTGCTGGGATTGCTCGCCGGCCTCGATCGGCCCACGACCGGTGAGGTGTGGCTGGGCGACACGGCGTTGAACGGCCTGTCTGAGGACGCGCGCGCGGCGCTGCGGCGGCGCTGGCTGGGATTCGTGTTCCAATCGTTCCAGCTCTTGCCCGCGCTGACGGCGCTGGAGAACGTCATGCTGCCGTTGGAGCTTGCCGGCGCGGATGACGCTGTCGCGCGTGCCCGCGAGTGGCTCGCGCGGGTCGGGTTGTCGGCGCGATTGGCGCACTATCCGAAGCAACTCTCGGGGGGCGAGCAGCAACGCGTCGCGATCGCGCGCGCGTTCGCCAATGAGCCGCAGGTGCTGATGGCCGACGAACCCACCGGCAACCTCGACGAGGCGACCGGCATCGAGGTCGCCGACGTGATGTTCCGCTTGAACCGCGAACGCGGCACGACGCTGCTTCTCGTCACGCACGATGCGCACCTCGCTTCGCGTTGCGCCCGTCGGCTCGCGCTCGAGGGCGGCAGGCTCGTCGGCGACGAGCTCGTACTCGCCGCGCTATGAACACGCTCCGCCTCGCGCTCCGCATGCTGCGCCGCGACTGGCGCGCCGGTGAGCTGTCGGTCCTGATCGCGGCACTCGTGCTCGCCGCGGCCAGCGTCGGCACCGTGGGCTTCTTCGCCGATCGCGTCAAGGGCGCGCTGACGCGGCAGGCGAACCTGTTGCTCGGCGCCGATCTCATGCTCTCCGCCGATCGCCCGCTGCCGTCCGACTACGCGCGCGAAGCCGCGGCGCGCGGGCTT
>JBGPYP010000420.1:0-2012 GCA_041493285.1 Casimicrobiaceae bacterium | reverse complement strand
GGCGCAGCGCCCGCTATAATCGCCCGATGGAACGTGCGCTCCTGGGCGGCGCCACCGCGGCGCGCTTCCTGCATCGCCACTGGCAGAAACGACCGCTGCTCATCCGCCGCGCGATCGCCGGGTTCCGGGGAATTCTGTCGTGGCCGGAGCTCGTCGCGCTCGCCGCGCGCGACGACGTCGAGTCGCGGCTCGTGGTCCGCGAGCGCGGCCGCTGGACGCTCGCGCACGGTCCCTTTCGCCGCCGCGATTTCCGCGCGCTTCCGGAGCGCAACTGGACGCTGCTCGTCCAGGGCGTCAACCTCCACGTCGCCGCGGCCGACGCGCTGCTGCGCCGGTTCTCGTTCATCCCGTATGCGCGACTCGACGATCTCATGGTGAGTTACGCCGCGCCGGGCGGCGGCGTCGGCCCGCATTTCGATTCGTACGACGTGTTCCTGCTCCAAGGCGAGGGCCGGCGGCGATGGCAGATCAGCCGGCAGCGCGACCTCTCACTCAAACCCGACCTACCGCTGAAAATCCTCGCCCGCTTTCGCCCCGAGCACGAATCCGTGCTCGATGCCGGCGACATGCTCTACCTTCCACCCGGCATCGCCCACGACGGCGTCGCGATCGATGCCTGCAGCACGTACTCGATCGGTTTTCGTGCGCCCTCGGCGCAGGAACTCGCGACCGCGTTTCTCAACTGGCTCTCCGATCGCATTGCGCTCGACGGCCGCTATCGCGATCCGGTCGTCGCGCCGGCGCGGGCACCGGCGCGCATCGGGCGCGATCTGCATGCGTACGCGGTGAGCGCTCTCTCCGAACTGGCATGGGACGATCGCGCAGTCGCGCGGTTCCTGGGCGCGCATCTCACCGAGCCCAAGCCTTCGGTCGCGTTCGTGCCGCCGCGGCGCGCTCTTGGCCTCCGGAAGTTCATCGCGCACGCGACGCGCCGCGGGGTACGCTTGGACAGCCGCACGCAGTTGCTCTACGATGCAGGGAATCTCTTCATCAACGGCGACGCACTCCACCGGCCCACAAAGGCCTGGACGACGTTCCGGCGCCTCGCGAACGCGCGGGCGTTGCGCGCGGGCGAAATCGACGCAAGCGCGGCAAACTTGCTCTACCGCTGGTATCGCGATGGCTTCCTCCACCTCGAATGATGGCCCGCCGGGTCCGGCTGGCCCGTGCCCCGAGTCGCGCACGGTCGCGCTCGCCTCGATCGCGGAACAGATCGTGGCGATCGACGAGCTGATCGCCCTGGCGCAGCGCCGGATCCGGGTGTTCGATCAGGACCTCTCGCAAACCGGATGGAACCGGGCGGCCCGCGTCGATCGCCTCGCCGCGTTCCTGCGCGGGATACGCGGGCGTGGCCTGGACATCATCGTGCACGACACGGGCTACCTGGAGACGGCCTGCCCGCGGATGCTTAACCTGTTGCGTACGTACAGCAACGTGATGACGATCTACCGCACCGGCGTGGAAGCCAGGCTCGCGACCGACCCGCTGCTCATCGTCGACGATCGACATTACCTGCACCGCTTCCACTTCGGGCAGGCGCGGGCGACGATGGGCATCGAGCAGCCCGAGCAGACGCGGCCTCTCGCCAACCGCTACGACGAGATCTGGGCGACCGGCGAGCCGGGGATTAACGCCACGGTTCTGGGGCTCTAACTTGCCGCCGCATGCGCGCGGGCGCCGTCGTGCGGCAAGCCCTCGCCGAATCTGTCCGCGTGCAGGGGAGACCCCGATTGAATCCAGGGTGCAGTGGAGTACAATTGACGGGTCGGTGGACGCGGTTGGGACCATACGGAGCTTTGCTCGCATCGCTGCCGCATTTTGCCGACGAGCGCTCGCGGTGCATCAGCCGAGCAAGGGATCCGGTCTTCGCAAGACAGGTGTCTTTCATTTCACAATCGATTAAGGAAACGATGATGAACAAGTCAATATTCATCGCTGCGGCTCTCGCGTTGGCGGTCGTCGGCTGCGGCGATAACAAGCAGGCGCAGGATGCCAAGGCAGCGGCAGACAAG
>JBGPYP010000098.1:0-8758 GCA_041493285.1 Casimicrobiaceae bacterium | reverse complement strand
TACATGTGGGCCGGGCCGCACCACCTGCACTACACGGCGCTGCCCGACTGGACGCAGTCGCTGGGGATGGTGTTCTCGCTGATCCTGCTCGCGCCCTCCTGGGGCGGAATGATCAACGGCATCATGACGCTCTCGGGCGCGTGGCACAAGTTGCGCGAGGATCCGATCCTCAAGTTCATGATCGTGTCGCTGTCGTTCTACGGCATGTCGACTTTCGAGGGCCCGATGATGTCGATCAAGACCGTGAACGCGCTGTCGCACTACACCGACTGGACGGTCGGCCACGTGCACTCCGGCGCGCTGGGCTGGGTCGCGTTCATCTCCATTGGCGCGATGTACTACCTGATCCCGCGCATGTTCGCCAGGACCGAGATGTGGTCGGTGCGGTTGATCACCGCGCACTTCTGGATCGCGACCATCGGCGTCGTGCTCTACATCGCGTCGATGTGGATCGCCGGCGTGATGCAGGGGTTGATGTGGCGCGCGACCAACGCCGACGGCACGCTCACCTACGCGTTCGCCGAAGCGGTCAAGGCGACGTACCCGTTCTATGCGATCCGGCTGCTTGGCGGGACGCTGTTCTTCGCCGGCATGCTGATCATGGCCTACAACGTCGTGCGCACGGTCGCCGGCGGCAAGGCGGTCGAGGCGTTGATTCCGGTCGGCGATGGCGCGAAGCTGGCAACACCGGCGTGAGGGAGAACAGGCGATGAAGCTTACGCAAGGAATTGTCGAGAAGAACATCGGCTGGATGATCGTGCTGATCATTTTGGTCGTGGCCGTCGGCGGGTTGGTCGAGATCGTCCCGCTGTACTTCCAGAAATCGACGACGCAACCCGTGACCGGGATCAAGCCCTATCCGCCGCTCGAACTCGCCGGCCGCGACGTGTACCTGCGCGAAGGTTGCTACGGCTGCCACTCGCAGATGATCCGGCCGTTCCGCGCCGAGACCGAGCGCTACGGGCATTACTCGGTCGCGGGCGAGTTCGTGTACGACCATCCGTTCCAGTGGGGCAGCAAACGCACCGGTCCGGACCTCGCGCGGGTCGGCGGTCGCTACTCGGACGAGTGGCACCGCGTGCACCTGAACAACCCGCGCGACGTCGTACCCGAGTCGAACATGCCCGCCTATTCGTGGCTGGCGAAGACCCCGCTCGAGCCCGACACGATTCAGCCCAGGATGCGCGCGCTCACCCTTGTCGGCGTGCCCTACACCGACGAGGAGATCGCCAAGGCTCCGGGCGAGCTCAGCGGCAAGACCGAAGAGGACGCGGTCGTCGCGTACCTGCAGAACCTCGGCCTCGCATTGCGCAACGTGAGGTAGCCATGGACGCCTATTCGACGCTGGCCAGCATCTTTACCGTGCTCTCGTTCGTCGTTTTCGTCGGCATCGTGTTCTGGGCGTACAGCGCCCGCCGGAAGCGGTCGTTCGACGCGGCGGCGAACGAGCCGTTCGCGCTCCCGGATGAGGCGGAGCCGCGGAGTGGACGGATTGCCCGCGTCCCGGGCGACGCCTCAGAGGGAGCAAGGCGATGAGCGATTTCACTTCCGACTTCTGGAGTCTGTACGTCGCAGGACTGACGCTGGTCTCGATCCTGGCGTGCGGAGTGCTTCTGTTCGTCATGGGCAGGATGCGCGTGCAGGCGCCTACGCGGAAGACGCCCGGGGAAGGCACCGACACGACCGGCCACGTCTGGGACGAGGATCTCGCCGAGAACAACAACCCGCTGCCGCGATGGTGGATCTGGCTGTTCTACATCACCATCGTGTTTTCGCTCGGCTACCTCGTGTTCTATCCGGGGCTCGGCAACCTCCCGGGGATGCTCGGCTGGACGTCGGCCGGAGCGTACGCAAATGAGGTCCGCGCGTCCGACGAGCGCGTCGGGCCGCTGTATGCGAAGTATCTGGCGATGGACGCCAAGCAAGTCGCGTCCGACGCCCAGGCGCACGCGATGGGAGAGCGCCTGTTTCTGACCCACTGCGCCCAATGCCACGGCTCCGATGCCGGCGGAGGCAAGGGTTTCCCCGACCTGCGCGACCCGGATTGGCTCTACGGCGGCGAGCCGCAGACGATCAAGGAGAGCATCACCCACGGGCGCAACGGCATCATGCCCGGGTTCGGCGCCGTGCTGGGTGCGGAAGGGGTCAAGAACGTCGCGAGCTATGTACGCACGCTGTCAGGCTTGCCTGCGGACGGGTTGCGCGCCCAGCTCGGCACGCCACTCTTCGCGCAGAACTGCGCCGCGTGTCACGGCGCCGACGGAAAGGGCAACCCCGCGGTCGGCGCGCCGAACCTCAGCGACCGCGTGTGGCTCTACGGCAGCTCCGAGGCGACGATCATCGAGACGATCGGCAAGGGCCGCGGCACGGCATCCTCGGTCACCCGCATGCCGGCGCACAAGGACCTGCTCGACGAGGGCAAGATCCATCTGCTCACCGCGTACGTCTGGGGCCTGTCGAACGTCAAGCAGGCAGACATCCGGTGACATCGCGCGTTGACACGCTTCTGGCGCGGGTCGGTAATCGCGTTTGTTCCGGGTCCGCCCCGTGAGCACTCCCGCTCGCAATCTGACGCCGGCGGTCGAGCCCTCGGCGCAGGAAGTCGCGCTTTACGAGATCCGCAGGAAGATCCACCCGCGCGCGGTGCACGGCTGGTTTGCCGGCGGGCGCTGGGCGGTCGTGTTCGCGACGCAGGCCGTGTTCTACGGGCTGCCATGGCTGTCGTGGAACGGGCGCCAGGCGGTGCTGTTCGATCTCGCCGCGCGCAAGTTCTACATCTTCGGCGCGGTGTTCTGGCCGCAGGATGTCATCTATCTTGCGATCCTGCTGATCGTCTCCGCGCTGTCGCTGTTCCTGTTCACGGCCATCGCGGGGCGCGTTTGGTGCGGCTACGCGTGCCCGCAGACGGTGTACACGGAACTCTTCCTGTGGATCGAGCGCAAGATCGAGGGCGGCCGGCTCGCGCGCATCCGCCTCGACGCGGCGCCGTGGTCGCTCGAGAAATTGGTGATCCGCACGCTCAAGCACACCGCGTGGTTTATCGTTGCGGTGTGGACGGGTTACACCTTCGTGGGCTACTTCACGCCGATCCACGATCTCGGCATCCGCGCGATCACCTGGCAGCTGGGGCCCTGGGAGTCGTTCTGGATTCTCTTCTACGGCTTTGCCACCTACGGCAACGCCGGCTTCATGCGCGAGCAGGTGTGCAAGTACATGTGCCCCTACGCACGGTTCCAGGGCGTGATGTTCGACCAGGACACGCTGGTGATCACCTACGACCGCGCGCGCGGCGAGCGTCGCGGTGTGATGTCGAAGTCGGCGCGACGGCGCGAGCAGGGGTTGGGCGATTGCGTCGATTGCGCGATCTGCGTCCAGGTGTGCCCGACCGGCATCGACATCCGCGACGGCTTGCAATACGAATGCATCGGTTGCGCCGCCTGCATCGACGGCTGCAATCAGGTGATGGACAGGATGGGCTTCCCGCGCGGGCTGATCCGCTACACCACCGAAAACGCGCTGGCGCATGCGCTGGATGCGCGCGCGATCTGGAAACGCGTGCTGCGACCGCGCACGCTGATCTACGCCGCGCTGCTGCTCTCCATCGTCGCGGTCGCGGCGGGGTCGCTCGCGATGCGCAATCCGCTGAAGGTCGACGTGATCCGCGATCGCGGGGCGCTGGCCCGTGAGACGGCGCCGGGCCTGATCGAGAACGTCTACCGGCTGCAGCTGATGAACACGGACGAAACCGCGCGTCGGTTCACGATCGCCGCGACCGGCGTTCCCGGGATCGCGGTCGTGGGCGTCGAGCAGCCGATCGCGCTCGGGCCCGCGACCGCGCGTCTCGTCGCGCTGCGCCTGCAAGCCCCGGTCGACGACACCGGGGCACAAGCGCGACAGGCGGGTCCGCACCCGATCGAGTTCGTGGTGCGCGCGGTCGACGACGAGGAGGTAGTGCGTTATGAACACTCGAGTTTCATCTTTCCCCGCTGACATTGCATTGCGCCGCTGGTACCGCGAGCGCTGGCCTTGGCTCTTAATGGCCGGCCCGTTCGTGGTCGTCGTGGCGTCGCTGGCGAGCGCCTGGATCGCCGTGCGCAGCGACGACGGCATCGTTGCCGAGGACTATTACAAGCAAGGGCTCCTGATCAACCAGAAGCTCGCGCGCACGGCCGCAGCGGCCAAGCGTATGCCGGACGCCACGATCTCGATTGGCGGAGATGGGGGCGTCCGCGTGCATCTATACGGCGCCGCTCAGGTGCCGTCGCGCCTGCAACTCACGCTGGGTCGGCCAAGCGAGCGTGGCCACGACCGCCCCGTGAACCTCGTCCGCACTAGCGACGGCGAGTGGGTCGGTGCTATGCCCGAGATCGCGTCCGGACGCTGGATCGTATCGCTCGAATCCGAGATGTGGCGGCTGCCGGTGACGACCGTCGCAGTCCCGTTCACCGCAATCACGCTCGGCACGGTCCCCGAGCATCCGTGATGGCGATGTCGGGTTTCCTGGCGAAACGGGGGCGGGCGATGCGAGCGCAGCTTGCGCGGCGGCTGATGTGGGTGATCTGGCCTGCGTTTCTGGTTGCCGGCGTTGCCGAAACGGTCTTCTTCACGGTGTTCGACCCGTTCGACCTGCGTTTCTTCGGCGCCCCGCTCGAACTCTCGCGCGAGGCCATCTACACCCTGGGTTTTTTTGGATTCTGGGGGCTGGGCATTGCGGCGTCGGCGCTCACCATGTTTTTCGAGCACCCGCCGGGCGACGCGAACCGCGGCGGGCGCGACTTGGGGGAGCCGCCGTGAGCGCGTCGCGCTCGCGAGTCCGCGCCCGGTCTGAGCCGACGCGCGCGCACACGATCCGCGGCCCGAAGCCGTGTGCGGCAAGGCCATGGCGCTGAGCCTGCTGATCAGCGCCTGGCTGTTCGGCACGTTGGGCGGCGTGCATTGCCTGGCGATGTGTGGCGGTTTTGTCGCCGCCGCCGCGGCGCGCGATGCCGCCTTGGGCGGTGCCGGGGCGGTGCCACTCCTGCCCGCAGCGACCATCGCTCGCCGTCAACTCGTGTATCACGCCGGCCGGGTGTCGACGTACGCTGCGCTCGGCGCCGCGTTCGGCGCCGCGGGCTCGGTCGCGCTTGACGCGGCCCTGCTGCTGCCGTTGCAGCGCATGTTGTATGTGGGCGCCAACCTCTTCCTGCTGCTGCTAGGCCTGAGCGTCGCGCTGGGGACGCCGGGCGTCGCCGGGCTGCAGCGCGCGGGCGCGAAGCTGTTTGGCACCATGCTGCCTGCGTTGCGGCCACTGCTCGCGCGCCCTGGAGTCGCCGGCCGGATCGCCTTGGGGCTGGTCTGGGGGTTCGTGCCCTGCGCACTGGTGTACGCGGTCCTCCCGCTCGCGCTCTTCGCAGGCGGTGCGTGGCAGGGCGCCGCGGTGATGCTTGCGTTCGGCGCAGGTACCGTGCCGATGCTGGCCGCTGCGAGCCTGGCAATCAGACTTCCCCGGCCCGTCCTCAGTCAGCGCGGCTGGCGCTACGTCGCAGCCGCCGCGGTCATCGTGTTCTCGGTCACCGGTATCTACCGCAGCCTGTTCGTCGCCGGCGCACTGGCGCAAGGGCCGTTCTGCCTGATCGACTAGGCGCTCATGCGACAATCGGCCACATGCCCGCCGACATCGCCGATCCGCGCGTGTTCCCCGAGCATGTGGACGCCGCTCACGCACCGCTCGTGGATCTCGCGCAAGCCAGCCTGGCGGCGAGCAGCGCGACCCGCGCCGAGGAGATCGGCCAGGCGCTCACGACCGCGCTCGTCGACCGCCTGCGGTCGGGCGAGGCATTGCTGCTGGCCGAGGCGATCGCCGCGGCATCCTCGCCGGCGATCGCGCGAGCGCTATGGCGAAGTCTGATCGACGCGTGGGCGCAGGCCTCGAGCGACGGATCGAGGGAAGGAGTCGCCGCGACGCTGTTCGCGCTGCCAATCGTCGTCGTGGCCGCGCGTAAGGCCGGTCCCGACGCCGAACAGGCCGCGCTGGCGATTCCGGGCGCGCTGGCCGACACCGCGCGCCTGGCCGCGATCATGCGCGAGCATCGGGCGTTTGCCGGCAACGAGGCCTTCGGGTTTGCGGCGGCTCTGGTCGCGAGCGATGCAGTCGACGTTCCCAGGCTGACCGAGCTCCTGGCGTGGCAGCAGCTTGCCGGCGACGCCGGCGCAGTCGAACGCGAGTTGCCGCCGACGCCGATCGCGCTGCAGTCCGGACAGCAGAGCGTCCATTTGCGCTTCCTGATCGGAACCGCGCTCGCGGCCCCGGGGATCGATCTGCTTTCCGGATCCGATGTCGCCGGGTGGGCCATGCCGCTCGCGCAGGAACTCGCCCGCCAACTCGCCGCGCCGGATGTCTCGGTGCTCGCGCTGCCGCGCGCGCCGCAGTCGCCGCCGGCCGCGCTGCAGCAGGGGCGCTGCGCGCAGCGCGAGGTCGGCGCGCAACTCTTTGCCAGCAACGCAATCCGCAAGCTGCGCGGCGCGGTCGGCGAGCCGTCGGCGGTGATCAGCGCGCATCGTTGCGCCGCTGCGCCAGGCGGCGGCGAGCTGCGGCTCTCGCTGTCGAGTCCTTTCGATTCGCGCCAGGCGGAGGCGTTCCGCTGCCCACTGTTTCCGACCGATCGAGCGGGCGACGTCGCAACCATGCTTCTCGACCTGTTGCGAGATTGCCGCGTCACGGACGTGCGCATCTTGCCCGGCGTGCACCCGGATCGCGATCCCCAGACCGGCATGATGTTGCTGTTCACGCCGGATTCGGCCGCGGGGGTCGAGCCGACACTGCATTAATTGCTTGGAGGGGCCGGTGCGCAAACTCACACCCGACACGGACCCCGCGGAAGCGTGCCGGATCACGCTTGAGGAGGCGGCAGCGCTCCTGCCGTCGCCGGACGGCAGGCGTTCTGTCGCCGTGTTCGAGCACGGTACGCTGCAAGTCAAGATCTATGCGCCGAGCGGGCACGATGCGCAGACGCCGCATGCGCGCGACGAGGTCTACGTCGTCGCACGCGGACAGGGATGGTTCGCCAACGACGGACGCCGCCATCGGTTCGCAGTGCACGACGTGCTCTTCGCCCGAGCGGGCGCCGCGCACCGTTTCGAGGATTTCTCCGACGATCTTCTGGTCTGGGTGTTCTTCTATGGCCCGGACGGTGGCGAGCGCGACACGGAGGGCTAGCGGCGCGAGTCCGTGCCGAGGAGCCTCCGCCACCGATCAGTGAAATCTGTGCGTCGCGTCGTCGGCCCTTTGCGCCCGACTCGGGTCGCCTCCACTCGCATTCGCTCGTGGAGCCTCGCTCCGCCTCGCCGGTCGCCCCACGAGCGGCGCGACTGGGGATCGCGCGTAGACGACGCCGGAGCGGGTAGCAGGTGCCCCGCGAGCGAAGCGATGCGGGGATGCGACCGCGGAGGCGGATGGGCTGCGGGCAACTCAACGCGCGACGCTCGCTTCACCCTACGCCCGCAGCAGTCGACGCTCTAGCCGACCCGAGCCGCTGCGCATCGACTCGCGAGGCCAGGGAGGCTAGGAAGGTTCGCGGCGGCTCACCTTGCCGATGCCGCTGATCGTTTGCCTGAGCTTCGGGTCGCCGAAGTACTCGACCTTGCCCGCGCCGGAGATGTCGACCGTGAGCGCGTTCCGGGCGTTGACCACCGCCTTGCCCGCGCCGCTGACCTCGACAACCGCCTCGTCGCTCGTGAGCTTGGCGGCCTGGTACGAGCCGGCGCCCGAGAGATCGATCTCCTGCCGCACGACCTTGCCCGCGATGTCGACCTTGGTCGCCCCGGAGCCGTCCAGCTTGAGCGTCGTCGCTTGCAGATCGCGAACGGAGAGCGAGCATGCACCGGCCAGGTCGAGGCGAAGGTCCGCGCTCTTGAGGTTGTCCGCGACGAGCTTGACGGCCCCTGCGACTTCGATCCGGTCCAGATCGCGGACATTGATCGTGACGCGCGGTGTGCGGCCGCCGGATCCGGAGAACCAGTGCCACGCACCGCGGCGGTGCTCCACGTCGACTACGAGCGTCTGGTCGCGAACCTCGGTCCGCACCCGCGTCGACGCGGGCGCCTCGACGCTCACGCCCTCGGTTGCTCCCTGCACGAGGGTTACGTTGGCCTGGCCGTTGATCTCGATGCGGTGGAACCCCGTCGCGGTCCGCGTTTCGCGCACCAGTTCGCCGGGCGGAGCATTGCGGTTGAGCGAGAACGCGGCGATCGCGCCCAGCGCGCCCAGCACGACGACCGCAAACGCGATGAGGAAGGCTTTCATCGGGGTTTCCCGTGGGGAGGGTAATCTATCTTAGATGCGCCGCGCCGCGGGTCCGGATTCACACCGGGGGATCACCCGGCGGAGCGCGGGTCCTGAGCCAGATCCGTGAGGTAGCGGCGTGCATGGTCGACGTAATGCGCGGCGATCGCGCGCAGCCCCGCGAGTTCCTCGTCGGAGAGCGTGCGCACAGCCTTTCCAGGGGAGCCCAGTACCAGCGACCGGTCGGGAATGGTCTTCCCCTCCCGCGCACCGATGGTGATCACGTCGTTGTCGCCGCGGATCACCGTATTGAACCAGACGGAACTCTCGTTCTCGAGAACGACACTGCCGATGACCGTCGCGTTGGCCGCGACGAAGTGGCGCCGGCCGCGCAACTGGACCTGCCGGGAGTCGAGCGTATAGACCATCGCCGCGGCAACGTACGGGAAAACGCGATCATACGGCAGGTGTGCGCCGGCCGCCGGCTATAATCCATTC
>JBGPYP010000055.1:0-11425 GCA_041493285.1 Casimicrobiaceae bacterium | reverse complement strand
TCGTGCTCCTGCTCGCCTGCGCACTCATTACGCTGGTCATCGTCTACTTCTACGCATTGCTGCTCTACGCCTCGATCGTCGTCGCCCTGGGCGCCAACCACACCTTCACGCTGCAGCACTATCGCGTGATCTTCACCGACGGGCTCAAGGCGATCCACGACACGCTGATCATCGCCGGTTTCGCCATGCCGCTGGGGGGGCTCTACGGGATCCTGCTCGGCTATCTGGTGGCGAAGAAATCATTCGCGGGACGCCGCAGCATGGAGCTGGTGTCGATGATCAACTACGCCCTGCCGGGAACGATCGTCGGCATCGCCTACCTGATCGCGTTCAACGACCAGCCGTTCTTGCTGACGGGCACGGCGCTCATCATCGTCGCCTGCTACATCTTCCGTTACGGCCCGACCGGCATTCGCGCCACGGTGGCGCTGCTGCAGCAGATCGACAAGAGCCTCGAGGAAGCCTCGCAGGGGTTGGGCGCGGGCAGCGGCACGACGTTTCGCCGCATCACGCTGCCGCTGATCCTGCCGGCGTTCTTCGCGGGGCTGGGTGTCGTGTTCATCCGCTCCATGACCGCGATCAGCGCAACGATCTTCCTGGTGTCGATAAGCTGGACGTTGATCACGGTGAAGATCCTCGAGAACATCACCGAGCTGTCGCTAGGACCCGCGGCGGCGTTCTCGGTGCTGGTGGTCGCGATCGTGTTCGTCGTCATCGCGCTCATCGGCCGCCTGCTGCGAGTATTCCGCGCGCCGGGCGCGGTGGCGATGACGAGCCTGCTCGGAGGATGATGGCGATGGCCATGACCTCGGTCGGTGTCCAGGTCGACGGCATATCCAAGCGCTACCTGCATCGCGTCAAGGGCGAGATTTACGCCGCGCGCGACGTCAGGCTCGACGTGCGGCCGGGCGAGTTTCTGACGCTGCTCGGTCCCTCCGGCTGCGGCAAGACGACGACGCTGCGCATGATCGCGGGCTTCGAGAAGCCCGATGCCGGCCGCATCCGGTTCGACGGCCAGGACGTGACCGACCTGCCGGCAAATCAACGCAACATCGGCTTCGTATTCCAGAACTACGCCTTGTTCCCGCATCTTTCGGTGTTCGAGAATGTCGCCTACGGGCTGCGCGTGCGCGGCGCGGCTGCCGACGCGATCGCCAGAAGCGTCGGCGACGTCCTGGCACTGGTCGGTCTTTCCGGATACGAGCAACAGTTCTCGGGCCAGCTTTCGGGCGGCGAGCAGCAACGCGTCGCGCTCGCGCGCGCGATCGTCATCCAGCCGCGGGTGCTCCTCTTCGACGAGCCGCTGTCGAACCTCGACGCGAAGCTTCGGGTCCAGATGCGTGACGAGATCCGTGGCCTGCAGCGAAGGCTCGGCATCACGACGGTGTACGTGACGCACGACCAGGAAGAGGCGATGGCGGTATCCGACCGGATCGTGGTGATGAACCAGGGCGGCGTCGTGCAGGAGGGGACCGCGGAGGACCTCTACTACCGCCCCGCATCCGACTTCGTCGCCACGTTCGTCGGCCGCGTCAATCTGGTCGCCGGCACGCTCGCGCAGACCGCCGACGGCAAGCGGGGCGTCGCCGCACTCGACACGGTGATCGTTGTGGCGCACGTGCCCGAGGGCCTCGCGCCCGGCGACGCGGTACAGTTCATGGTGCGGCCCGAAGCTCTCGCCATCGCGCGCGACGGTGAAGCCGGACCGCTGCGCGCGACGGTAGTCTCGCGGACGTTCCTGGGCGAGAAGATCGAGTACGTCGTGCGCTGCGCGGGCGAAACGCTGCAGAGCGTTTGCTACAACGCCGGCCCCGGCGAAGTCATCCCGGAGGGCGCTGAAGTATGCTTACGCATCGCCGAGGACGCCGTGAACGTGCTCCCGGGGAAGCCCGCGTGAAGGCGCGCACCGCCGCCCGGCGCTGGCAGCGATGGGGCCGGGCGATCGCGTTCCTCGCCGGCTGCGCCTGTGCTGCCGCTGTCTGCGCGCCGGCCACCGCCGATGCGCCGCAAGAGGTGCACGGCGTTGCCGACGCCTACGCCGCGCCCGGGGTAACACTCGCCTGGGGCATCCTGCGCGGCACGGACGAAGCGACGACGCAGGTCGTCCTGCGCATCGTCACCGACCCGCAGATCTACCCCACTGTCGCTGCCGTCGCCAGGAATCCGTTCAGCGAGCGGCAACAGGCGCTGCTTCCTGCGACCCCGACGGCCGGGGGCGTCGAGGTGCGCGTGCCGCGGGCACAATACGCCGACTTCCCGCGCACCGAATTGCGCTTCTACGCCTCGGCCGCCGCGCTTAAGGCGAACACGCCGGCGCTGGTCGTGTTCTATCTGGGCGTGCCGGACACGACGCCGGAGTTCGCGAGCCAGGCGAATCTCAACGCGTATCTTGCCGAGCGGATCGCACGCGCAGCGGGCAGCGCTGGTAAATAAGCGCCATGACGCGCGCCGAATTCGCCCGACTGCTCGATCACTCGGTCTTGAAGCCCGAGGCGACCGAGCGGCAGATCCTAGAAGGCGCCGACATCGTGCGCGAGTGGCGAATCGGCTTCTACTGCGTGCAGCCGTGCTGGGTGAAGGTGGCGACCGACGCACTGGCCGGCACCGACGCGCGCACGGTCAGCGTCGTCGGTTTTCCGCACGGCTGCGATCGCCCCGAAGTGAAGGCGCGGGCGGCCGCGCTCGCGGTCGACGAAGGTGCGCGCGAGATCGACATGGTGATGAATTTCGGCGCCCTGAAGAGCGGCTACGACGCACGCGTTGCGGCCGATATCGAAGCTGTGGTCCGTGCGGTCCCGGGCATCCCAGTCAAGGTGATTCTCGAGGCAACGGCACTGACCGGCAACGAGAAGCAGCGTGCCTGCCGCCTCGCCTGCGATGCCGGTGCGCGCTTCGTCAAGACCTCGACCGGATTCCATCCGAGCGGCGGCGCAACCGTAGCCGACCTGCGGCTGCTGCGCGCCGCGGTCGGCTTGGGCGTCGGCGTCAAGGCGTCGGGCGGCATCCGCACCCTCGCCGACGCGCGAGGCATGCTCGACGCCGGGGCGAATCGGCTCGGCACATCGGCGAGCGCGGCGATCTTGAGCGCGCTCGATCCGGCCTAACCGCAGAACGAGACTGCATCCACCGCCGCCGTTTCTGCGTATAAGGGCAGGTCTCGCCCACCACGCAAGGAGGAACCGACATGAAGCTCAAGACCGCGCTCGTGGCATGCATCGTCGCATTCACGCTCGGCACACCTGCCCTCGCGCAGCAAACTGCCACTCCCAGTCTCTACAAGCGACTCGGTGGCTACGATGCGTTAGCCGCGGTCACCGACGACTTTCTTGGCCGGCTCTCGGCCGACCCGGGGTTCGGGCGTTTCTTCGCCGGCCACAGCGCCGATTCGATCAAACGGATTCGCCAGCACATCGTCGACCAGCTCTGCGCGGCGACCGGCGGCCCCTGCATCTACACCGGGCGCGACATGAAAACCTCGCACACCGGGCTGGGCATCACCGAGAAGGACTGGGACGCATCGGTCAAGCTTCTTGTCGCCACGCTCGACAAGTTCAGCGTGCCGGCCAAGGAGAAGGACGAAGTGCTGACGACGGTGTCGACGCTGAAAAAGGATATCGTCGAGAAACCTTAGGTGTGGGGCGTCGGCCTCACATCTTGCACTTGCCGACGTAGCCTTCGGACACGATCGACTCGGCATCCGCGGCCGGCACGCCGCGGCCGTCGAACATCACCGGCAGCTGGTTAGCGATGCCCAGCTTGCTGTCGTTTCGCCGCCGCTCGTTGATCACGCGGATGATGTTCCATTCGTCGTGCGCGCCGCGGCTGAACGCCGAGGACGCCTTCAGCGCGTAATAGGTGCGGAATGCGGCTTTGGTCAGCCCGGACTTGACCGCCTTCTCCAGCTCGGGATCGGTCTTGAGACGCTTATCGAAATAATGGTCGATCTTGCCCATGTCGCCGGTCCCGTCGAGCTCGAAGATGCGCGCGAAATCCTGCGGCCCGGCGAAGTACACGAAGTCGAGGTCCTCGCCCAGCCCGTCGCGGCCTTCGAGGATGCTCGTCCACATCAGCATGTAATCCGCCCCCGAGCCGTTGGGCAGGGGCTCCGCGGTACCCGGGTTCAGCACCCAGACAAAGGCGCCGCCGAAGCGCCTCTCGACCGACGCCTTCGCGGCTTCGGCTACTTCAAAGTTGAGCTTCATGTAGCCGCCTCCGGCGGGCGACAACGGCACGGAGAGATACCCTACCGCCTTGCCCGCCTTCCGCTGCTCGGCCGCGAGCTGGCGGAAGTGGGCGATCCTCGCCTCGATCACCGGTTTGAGATCGGTGCTCACGCAATAGCAGATGCCGATCTTGGTGCACTCGGTGCTCTTCGCACCTTGTGCCGCGCCGGGCGCCGGCGCCAGGACGGCGACGAGCGCCAATGCGGCGGCGACCAGGGGCGGCCTGCATGCCTGGGTTCGGGACATGGTTCGGTTCTCCTCGATCATCGGCCTACTCGAGCCGGTTATTGGGGGTGCGGTTGTCAGGGGTGCGGTCGTCGCCGCCCCGTCGATCTTCCGGGCACGGCGCCCGGCCGGTCGAAGCACGAATCCAAATTACCACTGACGGCAAATGATAAGCGACCACAACGGTTTCGTCGCGGCCCCCGGGCGGAGGCCTCCCCTTTCCCTCCCGGTGCGTCCTATGCTATTGTCATAACGAGGAATGGACCGCAACGGGAGCAATGAAAGCACGCACGCTGGTCACGCATCGCATCTACTTCGGGATGGACCCGCTCAACCTGCGGGCTGCGACGACGCGCGTGTTCACGCGCGTCGTCGGAATGCCGCCGGACCGGGCACGGGTCAGCGCGCGCAGCCTGCGCCAGGATTTCGGCATCAACGACGCCGACGCGGGCCAGGCGCTCATCGACGAGTTCGTCGCCGAACGGCTGCTCGACCCCCCCAACGAGCTGCAAGCCGACTACGGTCTCACGGAGCGGTTCCTGGAGTTCGCGTTCGCGCGCGTGGTCGAGCCGCTGCCACGGGAGCGCGCGAAGGAGCTTCTGGCCCAGGCCTGCGAGCTGGCCGCGCGTATCAACACCGAGTGGACGCGCAATCCGCTTGAAATCGAGGTCATCGCGCCGTTCGGCGGCTACATGACTCGGGAGAAACAGCTCGCCGAGCTGTCGCTGGGCGTGGTCGTGCGGCCGCGCCCGCCCTCGCGACGCGCGCGCTGGGGGCGCATCGTGAACAAGACCGATGGCGCCCGCGACATTCGCGCCGCACTGCGGGGGCTCTCCTCGTTCATCCACGTGCGCATGGTTCGCGACAGGGGGCTTCTCCCGCGCCCGTTCGCCGTCGCGTTCCAGGACGACTCCTCCATTCTCCAGCTCAACGGCTGACCGCGGTCCCGATGCCGCCCGGTTGCGGCCGCGCGTTGTAGAATCGCCCGACTTGCAACTGAGCGCCGGTTATCGCGCGGCTGTTGCGGTCGTCGCGCATGATCTACCATCTCCAAGCCGTGTTGACGCAAGACGAGCTCACCGAGCTGCGCGCGATCGCGACGCGCGTGCGCTGGGACGACGGTCGCAGGACCGCGGGTCCGGTCGCCGCTCCACTCAAGCACAACACGGAAGCTCCGCACGACAGCCGCGAGGCGCAGGCCGCGGCCGAGATCACGTTGCGGGCCATTCGCCGCCACCCGCAGTTCTTCAGCGCCGCGCTGCCGGCGGTCATGAGCCCGCCGATGATGAACCGCTACGCCGAGGGCATGGACTACGGCGATCATTGCGACGCCGCGATCATGGGCGGCGGCGCGCCGATGCGCGCCGATCAGTACGCGACGCTTTTAATCTCCGATACCGCGGACAACGACGGCGGCGAGCTCGTCACCGACGTGATGCCGGGCGGGTACCCCGCGAAGCTCCCGGCGGGCGATCTCCTGCTCTATGAGGCCAACACCGTCCACCACGTCGCCCCGATCACGCGCGGGACTCGGCTGGCGATGATCTTCTGGACGCAGAGCATGGTGCGCGACGCGCAGCAGCGTGCGTTGCTCTAGCGATGTTCCAGACGCTCGAAAGCCTCGAAAAGCCGCTGGCGCGCACGCCGGAATTGACGCAACTCTACGCGTACTACTACAACCTGATCCGGATGTGGGCGACGCCTTGACGACCGCGAAGAATCAGCGCTGGTCGGCCGCCCCGCCGTGCGTGCTGCGAGCGGCGTCCAACTCGGCGCGGACCTGGGCATACCGCGCGACCTGCCGCGCTCTGTCGTCGAGCAGGGCTTGGCGGGTTGCGTACAGATCGACGTTTGAGCCGTCGCCGGACGCGAGCTTGGACGCATCCGCGCCCTGCGCCTCGACCGACTCGATGCTCGAAGTCAGTGCCGCGACCGCCGCATCGACAGTTTGGACCGCCTCGGCCTGATGCGAATCCAGCGTCGCCCGCGCGCGCTCGATCGATTCGCCCGCAAGCATGGGACCCGGCGCCTGCGACCACGTCCGCGGCGGCGGCGGCTCGGTGCTGAACTCCGGGACGACGACGGTCAGCGTGCGCTCAGTCCACGTCCAGTGCGCCACGTCGAAGCGAATCCGGCGCTCCTCCGAGGTCCATTCCGCGACGTCGGCGTCGATGTGCTCGCGCCGCATGGTCAGCACGGGCAGGTCGGCGTAGACGTCGTGCCAGGAGATCCCACACTCGTTGGGCAGCTGCCAGTCCGGGTACTTGCAGTGGAATTCGGCGACTTGCCCGAGCTTGCGCCGCTCGCTCTTCAGGCCCGGGAGTTCGTAGTCGACACGCCGCGAGCGTACCGTCACACCCGGCCCTTGGACGATGATCTCGTGCCGCTCGAGGGTCATGACCGGAACGTAGAACGTCCAGCGATACTCCCGCGTTCCGGCGTAGATGTCCGTCGCGGGCCCCGGGATCGGCGCCGATTGCGCGCATGCGGTGCCGATGCCGAGCATCAGCAGCAGGCCGCACGGAAAGCGTCTCGAAAGGTCGAACTTGCGCATCGGTTGCCTCGGAGTCTTGACCGCCGGATGCGACCTTAGTTCGAAGTGCGTTCGCTGTCCAGCGCCGAGGGCCTGCGAAAACATGGTCTAATGACGCGCCACCGCGCACAGCCGCCATGACGCTGCTCCATGCCTATTTGATTCCCGGCCTCTGGACGACTTGGGCGCTCGTCTGGTGGCTCTGGTCGCGGCAAGTGAAGGCGACGCGGCGCAGAGAGAGCGCGGCGTCGCGCGCCGCGCACGTGGTTCCGCTGATCATCGCGGTAGCGTTGCTCGCGTCGCCCCGCCTTCCCGGCGACTTCCTCGGTGGCCGCTTTCTGCCGGCGACCCCGATCGTCTACTGGATCGGCGTGGCTACGCTCGCGCTCGGCCTGGCCTTCGCCATCTGGGCCCGCGCGCATATCGGCCGAAACTGGAGCGCTGCGGTCACGCTCAAGGAAGAACATGAATTGGTCCGCACGGGGCCTTACAGCCTCGTGCGTCATCCGATCTATACCGGTCTGCTGCTGGGCCTTTTGGGATCGGCGATCGCGCACGGCGAATGGCGCGGGCCGGTCGCGCTGGCGATCGCCTTAGCCGCGCTCTGGCGCAAGTTGCGGCTCGAGGAGCGCTGGATGGAAGAAACCTTTGGAACGCAATACGCGAAATACCGCGCCGAGGTCGCCGCACTAATCCCTTTCGTTCTTTGACAGCAGCGCGCCGTGCCTTGAACCGGCGGACGCTTGCGGATAGGCTTGAAGGTAGTCGCTCCGTCGTCGGAGCGTCGGCGCGGGATCTCGGGGAGGAAGAATGATGTTCGGAAAGCTTTGTGCGGCAGCGCTGGCGGTTGGCCTCGCGCTTGCCGCGGCGACCGCCAAAGCGATCAGCATCGATCTCGGCAAGGCGATCGGCGCGGTGTCGGACCTGAGCAAGTCGGCGACGCTCAGCGACGACGACGTCCGCGCGTCGGCGCAGCGATTGCGGGCCTACGAGGAAGCCAACGTCGAGAAGGTCGCACCACCCGACAATGCTTACGCGCAGCGGCTCGCCGCGCTCACCGACAAGTATCAGGGCTACGACGGGCTGCAGCTCAACTACAAGGTTTATCTCCGCAGCAACGTCAATGCCGACTCGACCGCCGACGGCTCGATCCGCGTCTACTCTGGGATCATGGACATCGTCACCGACGACGAGCTCTTGTTCATGATCGGCCACGAGATCGGTCACATCAAGCTCGGGCATTCCGCCAAGGGCATGCGCACCGCGCTGGCGGCGAGCGGCTGGAGCAAGGCGGCCGGCGTGGTCGGAGGCGGAGGCGGTCTCGGCAGCCTGCTCGGCAACGTGGTGAACGCCCAGCACTCGCAGGCGCAGGAAACCGAGGCTGACGATTACGGCATGGAGTTCCTGAAAAAGAACCAGCTCAACACCGCCGCCGCGTCGACCTTCCTGTGCAAGCTCGGCAACTTCCCTGGCGACAACGGGACCATGCTCTCGTCACACCCCGATCCGATCAACTGCGCGGAGCGCTTGAGCCAATGACGGCTCAAAAGAACTTCTGACGCCTTTCCGACGCTACGCCCGATGCGTTGGCCTCACTGGAGCTTGATCTCGCCGTCGAACATGACGTTGATTTTCAATCCCGCCACGTCGAGGGTGACCCGCGCGGGGAAGCTCTCCGTGCCCTTGATCGTGCCTGCCTCGAGCGCCTTGGCCACCGCCTGCTCGATTTCCCGCTGCGAGTTGATGCCCACCATCTTCAGAAATTTGCGGATGCTTAGGTTGAAGGTTTCCTGATTCATCTTGATCTCCCGGGTTGGATGCCGCTCATCGTCGATTGCCGTCAATGCCACGCGCCCACCGCCAGGCGCGCAGCCTCGTTCAGGGGCCGCGCCACCAGGCCGCTCTGCGATACGGTGACTTCGTACGCGGCGCCGTCCGCCATGGGCACGTACGTCGCGCTGCCATACAGCGCGTCGGCCCACGGAACGTACTCGTGCCATGCGCGCAACAGCGCCCACGCGTCGACGCGTTCCGGCGGGTTCATCGCATACACCGTGCGCGCGGCCGTGCGCTCGCGCTCGACGTCGCTGTAGCGGCCGCTGATCCGCTCGAGGCGATACGCGGTATCGAAGTTCAGCACGTTGGCGATCCCGCGCCATTTGAGGACGCGGGCGTCGATCTGCCATTCGTCGCCGCGCAGGACGTAACCGCGGACCTCGCCGGACGGATACATCAGCGTCGCGTTGAACTGCTGCTCGGCCGCGCGGGCGAAGCTCGCCCGGACGGCAGGCTGCTCGTGCGTGAGGCGGTCGTAGGTCAACAGGTTGAGCCCGAGCAATGCGACCGCCGCCGCCGCAAGGAAGAAGGCGAGCGACGATAGCCCGTGCAACGTGCAGGCGCCGAAACGGCGCCGCCGCAGATGGCGACCGCAGCCGATCAGGAACAACAGCCCGGCGAGCGCGCATACCGCAACGGCAAAGATCAGGATCACCGACGACGAGCCCATGGGCGATTATCCCACGGGCCGCCGCGCCACGCGGCACGGCGCCGGCGTGCCGGTCGCGCTTGCGTCGGCTCATGCCAGCGTCTACATTGGCGCCATGACGTTGGACACGTTGCGTCGCACCACCTAACGCTCGACCGGAGCGATGCGAGACAACCCGGTCAAGCAGTCCCTGCGTGAGGGCCGCCACGCGTTCGGCGCGATGGTGTTCGAGTTCTTCTCGCCCGGGCTGCCGCAGCTCTGCCGGAACGCCGGCGCCGAGTTCGTCCTCTACGACATGGAGCACACCGGGCTCGGCTTCGAGACGTTGAAGATGCAATGCGCCTTGTGCCGGGGCTTAAGCCTCGTGCCGATGGCGCGCGTTCCGCGCGGCGAGTATCACTTTCTCGCTCGCGCGCTCGACGTCGGCGCGCGTGGCGTCATGGTTCCGATGGTGGCCACGCGCGACGAAGCCGAGCGGATCGTCGCCTGCACGCGGTATCCGCCGCAGGGACGACGGGGCGCTGCGTTCGGCTTCGCGCACGACGACTATGAAGGCGGCGACGTCGCCGCCAAGATGGCTGGGCTGCACGAGCGCACGCTGGTCATCGCGCAGATCGAGACCGCCGAGGGACTGGACAACGTCGAAGCGATCGCGGCAGTCCCCGGCGTCGACGCGCTGTGGATCGGACACTTCGATCTCACCAACTCCCTCGGCATCCCGGGCCAGTTCCGGCATCCGGCGTATCTCGCGGCGATCGATCGGGTGCTCGCCGCCTGCGCGGCCAGCGGAAAAGCGCCGGCTTTCCTCGCCACCGACGAGACGTGGGCGCGCGATTACGCGGCGAAGGGTTTCCGCCTGATGGCCTACGGCATCGATCAGTTGCTCTACCAGGAAGCGCTGCGCCGCGGCCTCGACGTATTGCGGCGTGCGGCACAGGCGCAGTGACGTGACACGCGACCGCGAGGACACGACATGCCAGACAAATTCCGCGTGGCGCTGACCCGCGACATCCTCGACTCGCGCGGCGAGCCGGCGTTCGGCCGCGTGGCACTCTCGATCCTCGAACGCACGGAGAACATCGCGTGGGAATACCTGCCCCGGGTCGTGCCGGAGGTCGACGCCGACCACGCCGCCCGCTACGACGCAATCTACGTCAACATCGCCCGCGTGCCGGCCGCCGCCGTCGCACGACCCGATTGCCGCCTGCGCGTGATCGCGCGGCACGGCGTGGGCTACGATTCGGTCGACGTCGCGGCAATGACGCGCGCCGGAGTGCTGGTCACCAACACGCCGAGTTCGATGCCGCGGCCGGTCGCAACGGTCGCCCTCACGTTCGTCCTCGCGCTCGCCGGCAAGCTGTTCCTGAAGGACAAACTCACGCGCAGCGGTCGCTGGCACGAGCGGATGGACAACATGGGCCTGGGCCTCACCGGGCGCACGCTCGGCGTGATCGGCGCGGTACGCATCGGCCAGGAGCTGTTGCGCATGGCGCGAGCGTTCGATCTCAAGCTCCTCGCCGCGGATCCCATCGTCAATGCTCTCGAGCTTGCCTACATCGGCGCGCGCAAGGTCGATCTTGCAACGCTGCTCGGCGAGTCCGACTTCGTGGTCGTCTGCTGCCTGCTCAACGAGCGCACCCGCCACCTGATCGGCGCGCCGGAGTTTACGAAGATGAAACCGGGCGCGTACCTCATCAACGTCTCGCGAGGACCCATCGTCGACGAGCCGGCGCTCATCGAGGCGCTGCGCGAACGACGCATCGCCGGCGCCGCACTCGACGTGTTCGAGCAGGAACCGATCGACCCGGCCAATCCGCTGCTCGCCATGGACAACGTCATCGTGACGCCGCATTCGCTGTGCTGGACCGACGAATGCTTCCACAACATGGCGTCGACGGGACTCACCAGCATCGTCGACGCGTTGAACGGCCGCAAGCCCGAGTTCGTCGTCAATCCCGA
>JBGPYP010000144.1:0-6615 GCA_041493285.1 Casimicrobiaceae bacterium | reverse complement strand
GCATTCCTGCAGCACATGGTGCGCAACATCGTCGGCGCGCTGGTGTACGTTGGCGACGGCCGGCAACCGGCCGGCTGTGTCGCCGAGCTGCTCTCCGGCCGCGATCGCACACGCAGCGCGCCGACGTTCGCCGCGGCCGGACTGTATCTGACCGGTATCGACTATCCCGCGCGCTGGAATCTGCCGGCGACCGTCGTTCCGGTGCGCATCCCGCAAAGCTGACGACCGGCGCCATGCGCACGCGCGTGAAGATCTGCGGCATCACTCGCGTCGAGGACGGCGTTGCCGCCGCTCAGGCCGGGGCCGATGCGATCGGGCTGGTGTTCTGGTCGGGGTCGCCGCGGTGCGTGGGGTTCGAGCAGGCGCGCGCGATCGTCGCGGCGCTGCCCGCGTTCGTCAGCGTCGTCGGCCTGTTCGTCGATCCGCAACCCGAGGCCGTGCGCGCGGCACTCGCCGCGGTCCCGCTCGACCTGCTGCAGTTCCATGGCGACGAAGCGCCCGGGCTGTGCGCGAGTTTCGGGCGCCCGTATATCAAGGCGGTGCCGGTCCGCCCCGGGGTCGATTTGCTACAATACGCTGCACAGTTTCCCGCTGCGCACGGGCTGTTGTTCGATGCATTTCAGCCGGGCGGGCTGCCCGGCGGCACCGGAACCACGTTCGACTGGGCCCGGTTGCCGCCGCAGTTGACGGATCCCATGTCGCGACGATTGATCCTTTCCGGCGGACTCACCCCGCAGAACGTGGCGGCGGCGGTGCGGCAGTTGCGCCCATGGGCAGTCGACGTGTCCAGCGGTGTCGAGATCGCCAAGGCCGACGGCAAACCGCGCAAGGGCATCAAGAGCGCGACCAAGATCGTCGCGTTCATCCGGGAGGTGCGCGGTGCAGATGGGTGACTTCCCTTATAACCTTCCGGACGAGCGCGGCCATTTCGGCCCGTACGGGGGGGTGTTCGTCGCCGAAACGCTGATCCATGCCCTCGACGAGCTGCGCGAAGGCTACGCGCGCTATCGCCGCGATCCGGATTTCGTCGCCGAGTTCGAGCGCGAGCTCAAGCATTACGTGGGCCGCCCGAGCCCGGTCTATCACGCCAGGCGCTGGTCGGAAAAGCTCGGTGGCGCGCAGATCTATCTCAAGCGCGAAGATCTCAATCACACCGGCGCGCACAAGATCAACAACTGCATCGGCCAGGCGTTGCTGGCGCGGCGGCTGCGCAAGCCGCGCGTGATCGCCGAGACCGGCGCGGGGCAGCACGGCGTCGCCGCAGCCACTGTCGCCGCGCGCTTCGGCACGCAATGCGTCGTCTACATGGGCTCGGAGGACGTGAAGCGCCAGGCGCAGAACGTCTTCCGTATGAAGCTCCTCGGCGCGGAAGTCGTCTCCGTCGACTCGGGATCGAAGACGCTGAAGGACGCGCTCAATGAAGCGATGCGCGACTGGGTGACCAACGTCGAGAGCACGTACTACATCATCGGCACCGTCGCGGGCCCGCATCCCTACCCGATGATGGTGCGCGATTTCCAGAGCGTGATCGGCAAGGAGTGCCTAACGCAGATGCCCGAGCTGGCCGGGCGCCAGCCCGACGTGGTGATCGCCTGCGTGGGCGGCGGCTCGAACGCGATGGGGATCTTCTACCCGTATCTCTCGCATGCTGCAGTGAAGCTCGTCGGTGTCGAGGCGGCGGGCGAGGGTCTCGCGACCGGGCGCCATTCGGCATCGCTGCTGGCGGGGCGTCCGGGCGTCCTGCACGGCAACCGCACGTACCTGCTCCAGAACGCCGACGGGCAGATCGCCGAGACGCATTCGGTATCGGCCGGGCTCGATTATCCCGGCGTCGGACCCGAGCACGCCTGGCTCAAGGACAGCGGGCGCGCGAGCTACGTGGCGGCGACCGACGACGAGGCGCTGGCCGCGTTCAACGAATGCTGCCGCACCGAGGGCATCATCCCTGCGCTGGAATCGAGCCATGCGCTTGCGTATGCGGCGCGGCTGGCACCCACGCTGCCGCGCGACACGCTGCTGCTGGTCAACCTCTCCGGGCGTGGCGACAAGGACATGGCGACCGTCGCCGAGCGCACGGGCCTCAAGTTCTACTGCCGCCCGGAATGCGACCCCTCGCGGCGATGAAAGAGAAGATTCACCGCAAGGACCCAAGGCACGCGAAGAAGATGTTCAAGAGTTTCTTTGCGCTCTTGGCATCTTCGCGGTAAGGCTTTTTGAAGTGAACCGGATCGATATCACCTTCGCCAAGCTGCGCGCGTCCGGGCGCACCGCATTGATCCCCTACGTCACCGCGGGCGATCCGTCACTTGCCGCGACCGTGCCGCTGCTGCACGCGCTCGTCGCCGCCGGGGCCGACGTGATCGAGCTGGGCGTGCCGTTCTCCGACCCGATGGCCGACGGCCCGGTGATCCAGCGCGCGTCGGAGCGGGCACTGGCGCAGGGTGTCGGTCTGAACGACGTCATCGGCATGGTCGCGACGTTCCGTGGCAACGACGCGGTCACGCCGATCGTGCTGATGGGTTACGCGAATCCGATCGAGGCGATGGGCACCGCGACCTTTGCCGACGGCGCGCAACGGGCTGGAGTGGACGGCGTGATCGTCGTCGACTACCCGCCGGAGGAGGCGGGCGAATTCGCGGCGCTGTTGGACGCCCGGGGCATTGCGCCGATCTTCCTGCTGTCGCCGACGACTCCCGAGACGCGCATGACGACCGTCGGCCGGATGGCGCGCGGCTACGTCTATTACGTCTCGCTCAAGGGCGTCACCGGCGCCGGGCATCTCGACCCCGCCGAGGTGATCGCGAAGCTCGCCGAGATTCGCAAGCACGTCGCGCTTCCCGTGGGCGTGGGTTTCGGCATTCGCGACGCGGCGAGCGCGCAGGCGATCGCTGCGCACGCCGACGCGGTCGTCATCGGTAGCCGGATCATCCAGGAGATCGAAGCGGCTCCGGCCGGCGAAGCGGCGTGCCGCGCCGCGGCATGGCTCGCGACCATTCGCGCCGCAGTCGACCAGGTCGCCAAGAGAGCGGCTTAGCAGGCTGATACAGAGCCCCTCATGAGCCGCGTTTCGGACGAGATGGCCTCGGATGCAAGGCGCGAGCCGCGCCGAATAGCTCGTGCATATTCGCAAGGCGAGCAAAGCCGCTGCGCGGCCACGATGGGCTCTGTATCAGCCTGCCAGAGCGGAGCCTTCGAGGGGAGATCATGACCTGGCTGCAAAAGCTCCTACCACCGCGGATCAAGTCCACGCCGGGTGTCAGCAAGAAATCGATGCCTGAAGGGCTGTGGGTCAAGTGCCCGGCGTGCGAAGCCGTGCTCTATCGCACCGACCTGGAAAAGAACCTCAACGTCTGTCCCAAGTGCGGCCATCACGGCCGCTTGGACGCGCGCGAGCGCATCGACCAGCTGCTCGATTCCGAGGCTCGCTACGAAATCGGTTCGGAGGTCGTGCCGATCGATAGCCTCAAGTTCAAGGACACAAAAAAATATCCGGAGCGGCTCTCGGCGGCGCTCGAGGAAACCGGCGAGACCGACGCGCTGGTCGTCATGCAGGGCAGCATCAAGTCGGTGCCGCTGGTGGCGGCCGCATTCGAGTTCGATTTCATGGGCGGCTCGATGGGCTCGGTGGTTGGCGAGCGCTTCGTGCGCGGCGTTCGCGTTGCGTACGAGAACCGCATCGCGTTCGTCTGCATCACCGCGAGCGGGGGCGCACGGATGCAGGAAGGCGTCCACTCGCTGTTCCAGATGGCGAAGACGACGGCGGTGCTGCAGGAGCTGACCAAGGCGCAGCTGCCGTTCGTATCGCTGCTGACCGACCCGACGATGGGCGGCGTGTCCGCGAGCTTCGCCATGATCGGCGACATCATCATCGCCGAGCCGGGCGCGCTGATCGGCTTCGCCGGCCCAAGGGTGATCGAGCAGACGGTGCGCGAGAAGCTGCCGGAGGGCTTCCAGCGCGCCGAGTTCCTTCTCGAAAAAGGTGCCATCGACATGATCGTCGATCGCCGGCAGCTCCGCGACGAGCTGCCGCGCCTGCTCGCGCTGCTGCAGCGGCAACCGCTGCCGACCAGCTGAACCCGTCCCGCGTCGCGGCGCTCGAGCCGTCACGGCGTCGCCGCGCGGGCTCTCGTCCGACATGAGCCACCCGACTTCGCTTGCCGCGTGGCTCGCGTACCTCGAGACGCTCCATCCGAAGGCGATCGCGCTCGGGCTCGAGCGTGTGCGCGCGGTCTACGTGAGGCTCGCGATCGGGCCCGAGTGCCCGGTGGTCACCGTCGCCGGAACCAACGGCAAGGGCTCGACCTCGACGTTCCTCGAGCGCATGCTCACCGCGGGCGGATATCGCGTCGGCCTTTACACGTCGCCGCACTTGCTCTCCTACAACGAGCGCGTCCGCATCGTCGGCACGGATGCGGGCGATGCTGAGCTTTGTGCTGCGTTCGCCGCGGTCGAAGCCGTGCGACAGGGCACACCGCTGACCTACTTCGAATTCGGCACGCTGGCCGCGTTGTGGCTGTTCGCGCGCGCGCGGCTCGACGCGTGGGTGCTCGAAGTCGGCCTCGGCGGCCGGCTCGACGCGGTCAACATCGTGGATCCCGACGTGGCGATCGTCACGACGATCGCGATCGATCACACCGATTATCTGGGCCCGACGCGCGAGGATATCGGCCTCGAGAAGGCCGGTATCTTCCGCGCCGGCCGCACCGCGATCTGCGCCGACCCGCATCCCCCTGCGGCGCTCGTCGCGCACGCGGCGGCGGTGGGTGCGACGCTGCTGCGCTTCGGCGTCGATTTCGGGTATGCCGCGCAAGGGCCGCAATGGCGCTACTTCGGGCCTGGGGGGGCGCGGCACGGATTGCCGCTTCCAGCGCTGCGCGGCAGCTACCAGCTCGCCAATGCGGCAACTGCGCTGACGGCGCTCGATGCGCTCCGCGATCGTCTCCCCGTCGGTATGGGTGCGGTGCGCGAGGCGCTGGTCGGCATCGAGCTGCCGGGGCGCTTCCAGGTGTTACCGGGTCGGCCGGTGACCGTTCTCGACGTCGCGCACAATCCGCAGGCCGCGTGCGCGTTCGCGGACAACCTGGCGGCGATGGGGTTTCATCCACGAACGCTGGCCGTGTTCGGAATCATGGCCGACAAGGACATCGACGCGGTGATTGCCGCGCTTAAAGGCCGCGTCGACTGCTGGCTGGTCGCGACGTTGCCGGCGCCACGAGGAGCAACCGCCGCGCTGCTGCGCGAGCGTCTGGAGCGCGCGGGCGTCGGCGCCGATGCGATCCGCGTGTTCGACGCTGCGGACGAGGCTTACTCCGCGGCGCGCGGGATGGCGGCCGAAGCTGATAGAATCATCACTTTTGGATCATTCCTTACCGTCGCGGCGGCGCTCGCGCAAGTGCGCGATCGTCGCGGTCTCTAGGCTCCCCGTAATGGCAACACGCTCCGATGCTCCCGATCTCGCGGTTGACGAGCTGCGTCGCCGAGCGCGCCGCCGGCTGGTCGGCGCGATCGTGCTCGCGCTCGCGGCCGCGGTGTTACTGCCGCTGCTGCTGGAAAGCGAGCCCAAGCCGCTGGGCGATGACGTGTCGATCCAGATCCCGCCGATCGACAACGGCAAGTTCATCAATCCGCTCTCGCCAGCCAAGGCGCCGGACCCGAAGCTCAAGAGCGACGGTGGCGCGGCCAGGAATGCTCCGGTGATTGCCGCGCCGTCGCCCGCAGCCGAGGCTCCGGCGGCGCAACCGCCGGCGGGCAACGATGCCGCCAAGACTGAGCCGTCGCCGGCGAGCGGATCGCCTGCGGCGGCGCCGTCGGGGCCGCCGACCGTCGCAACGCCGGCGCCTCCGGCGAAAGTCGCCGAGGCAAGAATCGTCGCGCCTGAACCGAAGTCCGCCGCCGCGCAGCAGCCATCGGAACCTAAGGCCGACGCGAAGCCCGCATCGACCGCCGACGCGAAGTCGGACGCGCCGAAAGCAAGCGGCGCCTTCGTGGTGCAAGTGGCCGCGTTCTCCGACCGTTATGGCGCCCGTTCTCTGCTGGTCAAGCTCCAACGCGGCGGCTTCCCCGGATACACGGAGGCGGTCACCACCGACCAGGGGACATTGCACCGCGTGCGTGTGGGTCCCTATCCGTCGCGCGAAGCCGCGGACGCGGCGCGGGCGAAGCTCAAAGCGGCGGGTTTCGGCGGCATGGTGACACGCAACGGATGACCGCGTTCGATTTCCTAGTCATCGGCATCGTTGGGCTCTCGACGGTGTTCGCGTTCTGGCGCGGCTTCATCCGCATCATCGCCTCGCTCGTCGCGTGGGTGCTCGGCGTACTCGCGGCGATCCGCTTCTCCGAAGTGGTCGGGACCATCTTGCCGGATCTCGGCGAGTCGCCGGCCGTGCGCTACGTGGTAGCGTTCGCAATCATCCTCGTCGCCGTGCTTATCGTCGGCGCGCTGGTGGGCTTTCTCGTCTCGCGGCTGTTACGGGCGGCGGGCCTGGGCTTGCTCGATCGCTCGGTGGGCGCGATCCTCGGCCTCGCGCGCGGCATCCTCATCGCGGTGCTGCTGGTGCTGTTCGCCGGGCTGACGACGCTGCCGAGGAGCGATTGGTGGCAGAATGCGGCGTCCAG
>JBGPYP010000334.1:0-2910 GCA_041493285.1 Casimicrobiaceae bacterium | reverse complement strand
GTCGGCCTTCTGCCCGGCCCATGCCGGCGACGGAATGGGTACGATCACCGGCACGGGCCGGCGCTCCGCCTCACGACGCACCGCCGTGGGCAGTGTATCGAGGAGTCGCTGTTCAACGAGCAGGATTCCGAGGTCGGCTTGCGCGAGCGCGGCGACGAAGCGATCGAACGTTTCACGCAGGCTCGACACTTCGTCGACGGGAAAGCCGGCGAGGCGGAACCCGGTTGCAAACCCCGGACTGGCGATTACGCGCACGCGCAGGCTCATGCGAGCGCTCCGGCCAGATTGGTGGTCCGCATGCGAGGCACGCCGATCGTGATGCGCCAGGTGATCTGTTGGAGCGCGAGGAGTTCGGCGCGTTGGCGGAGCCAAAAGGCAATCACGGCGGCGAGTCCAACAGGTTCGCGCAGCGAGCGCAGGCGGAACTCGCCGATCATCGCGGAAAGCGCGGCATCGGCGGCGGTGCGAGCCCCGGGGCGCAGCGCGGCAAGGAGGGGCGGCGCGGCGCGAACGCGTGCCGCAAGGCGCTGTGCGATCCCGTCCGTGGTCGCGGTGTCGGCGGCGAATGTCAGATCATCAAGCGTGACGAGTGCGCCGCCAGAGATGAACACCGAGGCGGGTGACGCATCGGTACGATGGCCGGCGAGCACGAACGCGGCGGAGAGGTTCTCGAGGTCGATTGTGCGCTCGACGTAATGCCGCATCGCCGAATCGGCGGTCCCCGCGCACGCGCGGGCGCGCTGAGCCGCCGCACGGGCGAGCGCAACCTCGAAGCGGAAGAGGTCAACGGTCTGACGCGTACCCTCCTCGCTCACCACGGCGCCGAACGGGTGTCGCCACGCTATGAGGAGGGCACCGATGGTTGCGAGGTCACCGGCGCGTGACAGTTCTTCGAGCGCGCGCACGGGGAGCAACGGCGTTGGAACGAGTCCGGCCATTCGCTCGGGTCCCGGTATGCCGCCGACGGCGCCGCGAGCGAGGGCGCGTATCGCTCGCCGGTCCTCATCGTCCATGAGCGGAGTGATGGCGGTCATGCGCTCGCGCGCCCAGCGTACGACGAGTGCGAACCGCTGCGTCGCACGTCGTCGTGCCGCGAGCTCCAACGCATGCGGCTCCGCAAAGCGTGAGTCGGCTAGCGGCTCGATCGCACCGTACTCGGCGGCGAGCGCAGCGAACGCGGGCAGGTCGGCGCAGTCGGCAAGCTCCGCCAGCTGTGTAGCTGAGAGCAGATGCGTCGAAAGGCCGCGCGCGCGCGCAACGAGATCGCCCCAGTAAGTCACAATTCCGCTGACTCGAGTTGGCGCGCCACCTCGATGGCGAGGCGCGGTCGCTCGCGAGCGAGACGCCTCGCGAACGTGGCGTCGATCGCGAGTGAGCGATCGGCGGTCTCCAGCACCACCCCTGTCGCGACGGCATCGTCCTCGATCACGCGCAGCGCCGGTCGTCCGGGCGCCTGTGACTCGAGCACGGCGCGCACCGCAGGTGCCAGCGATGTGGCGCATCGTGCGGATGCATCTCCGGGCGGAAGATACGAAAGCGCATCGCGAGCGATCCCGGCGACGGCCGCGACGAATCGCGGGTCCGCAGACCGGGTGGCAAGGGTTTCGTGAGCCGCGACGAACACCTGGTCGAGCGCCTCGGCGCGCGCGACGAGCCATTCGCGCGCGGTGCGCGTCCGCGCATCGGATCGAGTTCGGTCGAGCGCGGCAGAATGCGCGCGCTCGCGAGCCGCCAGCTGAGCGGCCCGGTGCTGCGCCAGCCCCTCGTCCGAAGTGTTTCGGAGGCGCAACGCCTCGGCGCGCGCGGCCGCAACGTGTTGCTCCGACGCCGCGCGGGCGTCACGCCGGAGCTGTTCGAACAGAGCCGTGCTTGGTGCCTCGTCCATCGCTCAGCCGCCGCCGATGCGCAGGATGAGTGAGAGCGCGACAATGAACCCGAGGATCACCATCGTCTCTGGAATGGCGACGAGGATGATCACCGTCCCAGCGAGCTCGGGTTTCTCCGCGAGTACGGCGGCACCGGCGGCGCCGATCCTCGATTGGGCCAACGCTGTCGCGAGGGCCGTGAGCCCAATGGCGGCGGCGGCACCTATTGCAATCCACATGATATTCATGCTGGCTTCTCCTGGGTGGCGGGGACCGCTGACGACGCGCCGTGACGGAACGGCTCGTAAGGACGGCCCCCGGGACTGTAGAACTTCCCGAAAAACTCGACATAGTGAAGGCGCAACGCGTGAATCGCGGGGCTGAATACCCCGATTGCGAAGTTCACGAGGTGAAACAGGAGGGCGAAGAGCAGGCCTACTGCGGTGCTCCCCACGGCGCCGACCATCCGGTTGGCCACAACCGCGAGGATCACCGACGCTGTGCCGATCGCCATGACGCGTGCGTACGACAGCACGTTTCCGAGTGTCGTCATCAGTTCGATCATTCCGAGCACGCCCTCCGCGAACACGACGAGAGGGAACGCGACCAGCAGCAGTATCACGGCAGGCGTGAAGAGCCGCGCCGGAAGAACCTCGAACGCGGCGAGCAGCGCTGCCACGACGAGCAGGACCATCACCGCCGACACGCCGCGGCCAAGCGCGCGCCTCGGATCCTTCCGTCCCGCGGCCACCGCGCCGAGCACGAGCCCAAGCACGACGTGCACGACGCCGAGACCCACCGCTGCTGCCAGTGTAGCGAACACCGCGTGCTCGCGATCCAGGAGCAGCGGACGCACGCCCAGCGTGCGTCGCGCGAGATCGCCGAAGAATTCGCCGTACAGCACACCGAAGATGATCGCGAACGCCGCACATGGACCCGCTATTTCCGCCCCTGTGCGGGCGAGCGAGCCGGGTTTGGCGCGCGCATGTACGATGATGGCGAGCGCGCCGAGGACAATGCCATAGCCGGCGTCGCCCAGCATCAT
>JBGPYP010000167.1:0-5793 GCA_041493285.1 Casimicrobiaceae bacterium | reverse complement strand
TCGACGATCACGCGCGAGTCGAACAGCGTGGTGCCATCATCGAGCACGAGCACCGGCACCTTGCCCAGCGGGTTGTAGTCGGGAACCGTCGTCTCCGCCCCCCACGGCGACTCTTCGACGAGATCGTACTCGATCTTCTTCTCCACCAGCGCGATGCGCACCTTGCGCGCGTAGGGACTGGTCTGCGAGGCGATCAGCTTCATGAGGGAAATGACGAGGTGCGGCGAGCACAGCGTTCCGATGGGGGCGAAATTATAGCATCGCGCGGCCGGAATTCGAGTTGCGATCCAGGGTGCTGTGCATCGGTCGCGCTGTGCACGCGGAGAGTCGGTCGAGGGCGTGTGTTAAGATACCCCTGCTCCGCGCGCAACATCATGCCGAACGCCGCCGCGCCTGGTCCGCTCTCCGCGCTCACAGCGTTAAGCCCGCTGGATGGGCGCTACCGCAACAAGGTTGCCGCTCTCGCCGAACACTTCAGCGAGTACGGCCTGATCCGGAACCGAATCAAAGTCGAGCTGGTCTGGCTCCAGGCGCTCGCCGACGAACCGCGTATCGCCGAAGTGCCGCCATTCTCCGCGCCGGCGCGCGCGCTGCTCGCCGCCGCCGCGGGGCAGTTCAGTGTCGCCGACGCTGAGCGCGTGAAGGCCATCGAACGGACAACCAATCACGACGTCAAGGCGGTCGAGTACTGGCTGAAGGAGCGCTTCGCGGGAACGCCCGAGATCGCACACGCGGCCGACTTCATCCACTTCGCATGCACGTCGGAGGACATCAACAACCTCGCGTACGGACTGATGCTCTCCGAGGCGCGGCGCGTGGTGCTGTTGCCGGCGATCGCAGCGCTGATCGGCGACTTGCGCGCGCTCGCGCACGCCCACGCCGCGTTGCCGATGCTCGGGCGGACGCACGGCCAGCCCGCGACGCCGACTACACTCGGCAAGGAGATCGCGAACGTGGTGGCTCGGCTCGAGCGCACGCTGCCCGCGTTCGCCGACGCTCTGCTGCCGGGCAAGATCAACGGTGCGGTCGGCAACTACAACGCGCATCGTGTCGCGTATCCGGAGGTCGACTGGCCGGCGCTCTCGCGCCGAGTCGTGACCGGCCTCGGTCTCGACTTCAGCGCCTACACGACGCAGATCGAGCCGCACGACGGGCTCGCGACGCTGTTCGACGCGCTCGCGCGAGTCAACACGATCGTGCTCGATCTCGACCGCGATCTCTGGGGGTACATCTCGCTGGGCTACTTCCGCCAGAGCATCCGGGAGGGCGAGGTCGGCTCGAGTACCATGCCGCACAAGGTCAATCCGATCGACTTCGAAAATTCCGAGGGCAATCTCGGCCTGGCCAATGCGCTCCTGAGGCATCTCGCCGACAAGCTGCCCGTCTCGCGCTGGCAGCGCGACCTCACCGATTCGACGGTGCTGCGCAACGTTGGCGTCGCGCTGGGCTATTCGCTGCTCGGCTACGTGGCGTGCCGGCAGGGGCTCGCCAAGCTCGCGGTCGATCCGGCGCGGCTCGCCGCCGACCTCGACGCGAACTGGGAAGTTCTCGCCGAAGCGATCCAGACAGTATTGCGGCGTTACGGTGTGCCCGAACCCTACGAGCAACTCAAGGCGCTGACGCGAGGCAAGCGCGGCATCACCCGCGAGGCGTTGCATGCGTTCATCGACGCGCTCACGATTCCAGAGGACGCGAGGGCGCGGCTCAAGGCGCTCACGCCGAGCACGTATATCGGGGACGCCGCCGAGCTGGCGAAGCGGATCTAACGGCGCGAGCCCGCGGCGAGGGGCCCCGCGCGAAGCGCGGGGATCGCGCGAGGCGAGTCGACGTCGCGGCCGACACGCGAGGCGACGCTGGCGCGGCAGCGGTTCAAGGAGGCCGCTATCAGGGCGCAGCGTTGCGGCCGCGCCCGCGGCGTTCTTTTACGAACTGCACGACCATGGGCACGAGCGAGACGATCACGATGCCCAGGACGAGCCACGCCAGGTTCTCCTTGACCCACGGGATGTTGCCGAACAGGTAGCCGGCGTACGCGAGCGACGCAACCCACGCTGCGGCGCCGATGACGTTGAACGACAGGAACTTCCGGTACGTCATCGCGCCGACGCCGGCGAAGAACGGCGCGAAGGTGCGCACGATCGGCACGAAGCGGCCGATGATGATCGTGAAGCCACCGTACTTCTCGTAGAAGCGGTGCGTGCGCTCGAGGTATGCGGGCTTGAGCCAGCGGCCGAGCACGGTGTCTTGCGGGCGCTGAAACGCGATCGGGCCGATAAAGCGTCCGACGGCGTAGTTGACCGAATCACCCAGGACCGCCGCCGCGAACAGCGTCAATACCAGCAGATGAATATCGATTCCCGATGCGGCGACGACCGTTCCCGCGAGGAACAGCAACGAGTCGCCGGGGAGCAGCGGAAGGACGACGAGCCCGGTCTCCGCGAAGATGACGATGAACAGCGCCGCGAACAGCACCCATGAATGCTGCGCCGCCAGGTCCACCAGCGTCTGGTCGAGCGCGAACAGCGAGTAGAGCAGGGTCGTCAGCATGGCTCGGAGGTCAGAGACGACTCTGGCGAGCGTCGCGCGAGGGACCCCGGCCGCAGTGAAGAGTCGTCACCGACTCTACTACGGAAGAATCTTCTCGGCGCTCCCCGGACCCGCCTTCTTCTCCGGTCTGACCAGATCCTCGCGCGACACGCCCAGCCACATGACCAACGAGGCCATCACCAGCGCGGAGGAGTAGATGCCGAAGCAGATGCCGATCGCCAGCGCCAAGGCGAAGTAGTGCAACGTCTCGCCGCCGAAGAACAGGATCGACAGCACCATCATCAAGGTGCAGCCGTGGGTGATGATCGTCCGCGACAGCGTACTGGTAATCGCGCCGTTGATGATTTCCGCTACTGTCGCCTTGCGTATCTTGCGGAAGTTCTCGCGGATCCGGTCGGCGATGACGACCGACTCGTTGACCGAATAACCGAGCACCGCCAGCACCGCTGCCAGCACGGGCAGCGAGAATTCCCATTGGAAGAACGCGAAGAAGCCGAGGATGATCACGACGTCGTGGAGGTTGGCCACGATCGCCGACACCGCAAACCGCCATTCGAAGCGCAGCGCGAGATAGGCGACGATCCCGATGCTGACCAGGAGCAGCGCCAGCGCGCCGTTCTCGTAGAGCTCCTTGCCGACCTGCGGGCCGACGAACTCGACGCGCTGCAGTCTGGCCGACCGATCATCCGCTTTAAGTATGTCGATGATGCAATCCGAGAGGTCGGCGATCGATACTGTGGCACTACCTCTACCTTCCTGCTGTCGCTTCGTGGCCTTCTCCAGCATACATCCGTAAATCGGCGACCGTGAGTAATCGTTCTGCTGCGGGAGCCGAATGAGCGCGGAGTTGGAAGACCCGAACGCTTGGACTGACAGCTCTCCGGCGATATTCTTCTCCAGCGCCGTTCTGATCTTTGATAGGTCAGCGGCTTGCCCGAAAGCAACCTCGATGACCGTCCCGCCCTTGAAATCCACGCCAAAGTTGAGGCCACGGGTGGCAAGGAAGAACACCGCGAGCACGAAGGTGACCAGCGAAATGACGTTGAACGCCAGCGCATACCGCATGAACGGGATGTCGCGCTTGATGCGGAAAAATTCCATCGTTGTTCCCTAGGCTCGCGTAATCGCGTTTTCTCGATGTCGCCGGACCCCGTTTGCGCAGGGCGCGACGGGGGAGGCGGTTATGCCGTCCCCGCGGTAGGTTTCCACACTTGGCCAATCGAGATCCGGTCGAGCTTCTTGCGTCCGCCGTATACGATCGCGACCAGCCCGCGCGAGACGAACACGGCCGAGAACATCGACGTAAGGATCCCGAGACAGTGCACGACCGCGAAACCGCGCACGGGGCCGCTGCCGAAGATCAGCAACGCCAGCCCGGCGATGAGCGTCGTCACGTTGGAGTCGAGAATCGTGTTCCAGGCGCGCTCGTAGCCGGCCTGAATCGCGGCGTGCGGCGTATCGCCCCAGCGCAGCTCCTCGCGGATGCGCTCGTTGATCAGCACGTTGGCGTCGATCGCCATGCCGAGCGTCAGCGCGACCGCCGCGATGCCCGGGAGCGTGAGCGTCGCCTGGAGCATCGACAGGATAGCGATCAGCAACAGCAGATTCACCGCCAGCGAAATCGTCGAGATGACGCCCATCAGGACGTAGTACACGCAGATGAACGCCGCCAACACGATGAAGCCGTACTTGACCGAGTTGAGGCCTTTGTCGATGTTGTCCTTGCCGAGGGACGGGCCGACGGTGCGCTCCTCGACGATCTCCATCGGCGCGGCCAGCGCTCCGGCGCGCATCAGGAGCGCAATGTCGTTCGACTCGCGCGTGCTCATCCGGCCGCTGATCTGCACCCGGCCGCCGCCGATCTCCTCGCGGATCACCGGCGCGGTGATCACCTCCGCCTTGCCCTTCTCGACCAGCACGATCGCCATGCGCTTGCCGACGTTCTCGCGGGTGATCTCCTTGAAGATGCGGGCGCCGCTGCCGTCGAGATTCACGTGCACCGCGGGCTCGTTGTTGCGGCTCTCGAACCCGGGTTGCGCGTCGTTGATGCGATCGCCGGTGAGCACGACCTGGCGCTTGACCAGCACCGGCGCTCCCGAGCGCTCGGTGAGCAGATCGTCGCCCAGCGGCACCTGACCGGCGATCGCCTGCTGCTGCGCGGTCGGATCCTCGTCGACCATGCGGATCTCCAACGATGCGGTGCGACCGATGATGTCCTTGGCCCTCGTCGGATCCTGCACACCGGGAAGCTGCACGACGACGCGGTCCGCACCCTGCTGCTGCACGATCGGCTCGGCAACGCCCAGCTCGTTGACGCGATTGCGCAGGATGGTGATGTTTTGCTGCACTGCGCCGTCCTGGATGCGCTTCTGCACCTCGGGCTTGAGGCTTGCGACGAGCCGAGACTCGCTCGTGCCTTCGATTTGCCTGAGTTGCAGGTCCGCAAACGCGTTGCTGATCTCCTGATACGCGCGTGCGCGCTCCGACGAATCGCGGAAACGCACCGCGACGGTCTGGCCATCGCGAGCGATACCCGCGTAGACAACCTTCTTCTCGCGCAGCAGCGAGCGGATGTCGGTCAGATAGCGATCGGCCGCCTTGTCGAGCGCAGTCTTCATGTCGACCTGGAGCAGGAGATGAACGCCCCCGCGCAGGTCGAGTCCGAGGGACATCGGCAGAGCGCGGATGCTGGCCAACGCGCGCGGCGAGGTCGACACCAGGTTCAGCGCCACGATGTAGTTGGCGTTATTGGGGTCGGGGCTAAGCTTCGCCTGCAGCACGTCCTTGGCCTTCAACTGCGTGTCAGCATCGGGGAAGAGTATCTTGACGCCCGTTGCGTCGACCGACGCGCTGCTGTAGACGATGTTCGCCGCCTTGAGCGCGTCCTCGACCGTTTGCAGGATCGAGGTATCGACCTTAACGTTCGCCTTGCTGGTCGACACCTGCACCGCGGGAACCTCGGGAAAGAAGTTCGGCACCGTGTAGACCACGCCGATCACCAGCGCGACGGCGATCACGACGTACTTCCAGAGCGTATAGCGATTCATTCGTGGATGAGCGTTGAGCGTAGAGCGTCAGGCGAACAGCGCAGGTTTCCGCTGAACGTTCAACGCTGGACCGACCTTCACAGCGTCTTGATCGTGCCCTTGGGAAGCACGAGAGAAATCGCGCTTCTCTGAACGGTGATCTCGACGTTGGGCGCGATCTCGACGTTGGCGTACGCGTCCGACAGCTTGGCGATCTTGC
>JBGPYP010000395.1:0-2291 GCA_041493285.1 Casimicrobiaceae bacterium | reverse complement strand
TATGACGATCATAAATATGAACACTGACGGTCGCCCTCGTCGCCGAGCCGCGTCGATCGCCGCTAGCGAAGCGCCGCCCAAGCCCGGCGGGCCGATGCTGAAGCTCGAGCACGCCGCGCCGGCGGTGCGGCGGGTGCCGCTCGCGCTGGCGCGGCGCTTCTTTCAGATCTGCACTGCGGCGGCGGCGCAGAGCATTGCCGAGGCAGCACTCACGCCGCTGGAGTTCGCGGTGATGGCCTACGTCAACAAGGCGGTCGGTGAGCCAGGCATCGATCAATCAACGCTCGCCGCGCGTGTGGGCATCGATCGCAATAGCACCAGCCTGCTGGTGGTGCGATTGCTGGCCAAGGGCCTGCTCGAAACGCGGATCAACGCCGAGGACCGGCGGGCACGTCTGCTATGGCTCACGCCGCGCGGCGAGAAGCTGCACGCGCGCCTCTACCCACGCGCCTACGCCGACCAGCTGAGCCTCCTGGACGCGCTGAAGCCCGCCGAACGCGAGACGCTTCTCGATCTGCTCGTGCGCGTGATCGAAGGCAACCTTTCGCTCGCTCGACCCGGGGCTGGTCGCCGCAAGCGCGGCTCGGTCTCCGGCACCACCACCCGACCCTGAGGAGTCCACCATGCATCCGAATCGCCGCGACCTGGTCGCGATCTTGATGGCTCTCGTCGCCGCGCTGTTCGCAGGCGGCGAGGTGTCGGCGCAGGCCTGGCCGCAACGCCCAGTGCGGTTGATCGTTCCGCTGCCGCCGGGCACGGCCGTGGACGTGACGGCGCGTGTCTACGCCGAACGCCTGGCGTCGATGTGGGGCCAGCCGGTGATCGTCGAGAACCTGCCCGGCGCGGACGGCCTCATCGCGGCGCGCGAGTTCGTCGGCCGCCGCGACGACCACACGCTGCTGTACTCGTTCGCCGGCCTCGTCACGATCAATCCGCTGAACTACGCAACGCTGCCGTACGACCCGGCCCGCGACTTGGTTCCCATCGCCGCGTCCTCCGACAATTTCCTCGCCATTGCCGTGTCGCCCAAGCTTGGTGTTTCCACGCTGGCAGAGTTGCTGAAGCTCGCCCGTTCCCGCGCTGAGAAGATCAACTGGGCGGCCACCGCCGGCCTGCCCTATGTCGCCTTTGCGGGCTTCCAGAAGGACAGCGGCGTGGAGATGGTTTATGTGCCCTATCGCGACTTCAACCCGGCACTGGCCGACCTGAAGGAAGGGCGCATCGGCGTCGTCAGCACCGCATTGACCCAGTTGCTGCCGCACGAACAGGCTGGCAACCTCAAGCTCGTCGCGGTGATCAACCGCACGCGTTGTCCGCTCGCGCCGAACGTGCCGACGGCAGCCGAGCTCGGCTACCCCGATCTCGCCTTCGACGGCATTACCGGCTTCTTTGGCTGGCGCGACATGAGCGTTGCCCTGCGCGAGCGCATCGCCGCCGACGTGCGCTCCATCGCGGCGCAGCCGGCGGTGGTCGCCCAGTTCGAGGCGATCGGCGTGGTAGCGCGCTCCGGCACGCCGGCCGAGTTCGCGGCGGCAATCGAGGAGCAACGGGTCAAGGTGGCCAAGGTCGCCGCGGCGATCGGCACGCGTCCCGCGCCCTGACGCCAACTCCGAGGAGTCCAAACCATGCTCGCCGAAACCCTCCCTGCGCCCCACCCGCTGCTCCAGATCGCCACCGGCTTCTGGGCCTCCCGCGCGCTCTACATCGCGGCCAAGCTCGGTATTGCCGACCGGCTGGCGGGCGGGTCCGAATCGGCCGAAGCGCTCGCCAGCGCGTGCGGCGTGCACGCCGGCAGCCTGCAGCGCGTGCTGCGTGCGCTGGCGAGCTTGCGGGTCTTCGCCGAGGACTCGCAAGGGCGCTTCATCCAGACGCCGCTTTCGCTCGGACTGCGCTCGGGTTCGACCGGGTCGCTGCGCGAGTTCGTCGTGATGCTCGGCGAACCCGAAAGCTGGCTGGCCTGGGGCGACGTGATGTACAGCGTGCGCACTGGGCAATCGGCCTTCGAACATGTCTTCGGCGCGACGCTGTTCGACCACATGGCCGCGCACCCGGACGCTGCGCGCACCTTCGACGCAGCGATGGCCGAGCGCGGTGCCGCCGAGAACGAAGCGGTGCTCGCGGCCTGGGACTTCCCGCAGACCGGGTGGGTGGTCGATGTCGGCGGCGGCCAGGGCAGCCTGTTGGCTGCGGTGCTGCGCAGCCGCGAGGGCCTGAACGGGATCCTGTTCGACATCGCTCATGTGGTCGAGCGCGCGGGGCTGATGTTCGAGGCGCAAGGACTGGCGCGGCGC
>JBGPYP010000105.1:0-8430 GCA_041493285.1 Casimicrobiaceae bacterium | reverse complement strand
GAGCACGCTGTCGGTCGCAATGACACGGATGCGGGAGAGCGACAACGAGAGCACCTCGGCGACGACCTGTGAGAGAAGCGTCGAGGAGCCCTGCCCGATGTCGGCGGCGCCGGTCAGGATTGTGATCCCGCCGTCGAAGTCGAGCTTGAGGTTGATCACCGCGTGCGGCTCGCCGCTCCAATGCACCGGCTTCGCCGAGCCCGACACGTAGTGCGAGCAGGCGAGCCCGAGGCCGCGCCCGCGTGGCAGCTTGCCGTGCCGCGTCTTCCAGCCCGACGCTTCCTCGACCCAATCGAGGCAGGTGGGGATGCCGTACGAATTCACCTGCAGGTCGTTGATCGTGCGATACGGTGGCGCGATCAAATTGGCTCGGCGCACCGCGAACGGGTCGAGTCCAAGCTCCCGCGCCATGATGTCGAGCAGCGACTCGAACGCGTGTCGCGCATCCACCGCGCCGTGTCCTCGCATTGCGCCGCAGGGCGGAGTGTTGGTGTAGACACGATAGCCGCGGTACTTGACCGCCGGAGCCAAGTAGAGCGCGTGCAACAACGCGCCGGCGTAAAGGATCGTCACCAGCCCGTAGCCGCCGTACGCTCCGCCGCGCTGGACGATCTCGCAGTCGACCGCCGTAATCTTGCCGGTCTTGGTCAGACCGAGCTTGAGCCGGATGTCGGTCTCGGGCCGCCCGCGGTGCGTGAGGAAGCAATCCTCGCGCGTGAGCTCGAGCTTCACCGTGCCGCCGGCGGCCCGCGCCAGCGCGCCGGTGACGATCTCGAAATTGAGCGGCTCGACGCGATGGCCGAAACCACCGCCGACGAACGGTTTCACCACCCGAATGCGCGAGCCGTCCATACCGAGGCACTTCGCGAGCGCGAGGTGCAGGTAGTACGGCACCTGCGTGACCGAATGCGTGGTGAGCCGATCGCGCTCGGGCTCGTAGGCCGCGACCGCGGCATTGAGCTCGATCTGGCCGTGCGCGACCTCGGCATAGTGGAACGTCTGCTCGCGGACGAGATCCGCGGCGGCGAAGCCCGCATCGACATCGCCGAACACTTGGTCGACTTCGCGCTCGAGGTTGTTCGCCTTGTTGTCGTGCAGCCGTACCGCGTCGGCGGCACGCGCCTCGGCTGCGCCGAAGTACGCGGGCAGCGGCTCGATGTCGAGCACGATCGCGGAGAGCGCCGCGTCGGCGGTCGCTGCGTCGACCGCGGCCACCGCGGCGATGGGCTCGCCGCGATAGCGTACCTTGTCGCGTGCGAGCGGCCACTCGTTCTGCGCGATCGGGATCACGCCGTAGGGCGCCGCGAAGTCCTGGCCGGTGATGACCGCGCGCACACCGGGAATCGCCCGCGCGGCCGCGACGTCGACGCCACGGATCGTGCCGTGCGCGACCGGGCTTCTGAGAATCCGACCGACGAGCGTCTCGCCGAATGGAAGATCCGCGGTATAGCGCGCGCGTCCGGTGACCTTCTCGATGCCGTCGATCAGAGGCGTGCGCTGCCCTGCCGTGCGCAGCGGCGAGGCGGCGGACGCCTGCGTGGCGGGGCTGCATCCTGTGCTCGCCCTGGGGTCGTTCATGGCGTTCCCCGGGCGGCGGCCTGCACCGACTCGATGATCTTGACGTAACCGGTGCAGCGGCAGAGGTTGCCGGAGAGCGCTTCGCGAATTTCGCCCTCCGTCGGGCTCGCGTTGCCGCGAAGCAGCGCTTCGGCGGCCATGATCATCCCCGGCGTGCAGAATCCGCACTGCGTGCCGAGCTTCTCGTGAAAGGCCTGCTGCAAACGGCTCATGCGCCCGTCGACGGCGAGGCTCTCGATGGTTTCGACGTGCCTGCCCTCGCAAGTCGCTGCGATCGTGATGCAGGCGGGCCGCGGCTCGCCGTCGATGAGCACGGTGCAGGCGCCGCATTCGCCGCCGTCGCAGCCCTGCTTGGTTCCGGTGAGCCCCATGCCGTCGCGCAGATAGTCGAGCAGCAGCATGTTGGCGGCGACCGCATCCTCGCGGGCGCGACCGTTGACGGTGAGTGAGAGCAGACGTTTGGCCATGGGATCAGGCTCCTTTCGGCCGCAGGTCGCGGACCCGCACCGCCTTACCCTGCGAGCGCGGGATCTCGCCCGGCGCCTTGACGACGACGTCGGTGGTGATCCCGATCATCGACTTGATGTGATGCGCGACGTGCCGGGCGAGCGCACCGAACGCATCCACAGCGACGCCGGGCTGGACTTCGACCTCGACCGTGACGTGATCGAGGCTCCCGCGGCGTTCGACGACGAGCTGGTAGTGCGGCGCGATATTCGGCAGCCCAACCAGCACCGCCTCGACCTGCGAGGGGTAGACGTTCACCCCGCGGATGATCAGCATGTCGTCGTTGCGGCCGGTGATGCGCAGGATGCGCAGATGCGTACGCCCGCAGTCGCACGGCGCGGTAGTGACGCGCGTGATGTCGCGCGTGCGGTAGCGCAGCATCGGCAACGCTTCCTTGGTGAGCGTCGTGATCACCAGCTCGCCGGCCGAACCCTCCGGCACCGGCGCGCCGGTCTCCGGGTCGAGCACCTCGAACAGGAAGTGATCCTCCCAGCCGTGCAGGCCGGCCTGGCACTCGCATTCGCAGGCGACTCCGGGACCCATGATTTCCGACAGCCCGTAAATGTCGATTGCCTTGAGGCCCAACCGCGCCTCGATCTCGCGCCGCATCGCGTCGCTCCACGGCTCGGCGCCGAAGAAGCCGATTTCGAGCGTGCTCCGGCGGAGATCCGCGCCCTGGTGTTCCGCGACTTCGGCGATCGCCAGCGCGTAGGACGGTGTCGCGCACAGCACGCGCGCGCCGAAGTCGGTGATCAATGCGATCTGCCGCTCGGTCGAGCCGCCGGACATCGGCACCACCGTGGCGCCCAGCCGCTCCGCGCCGTAGTGCGCGCCCAGGCCGCCGGTAAAAAGTCCATAGCCATAGGCATTGTGAATTAGATCGCCCGGCCGTGCACCGCCACAGGCAAACGAGCGGGCCATCAGATCGGCCCAGGTATCGAGGTCGCCGGCAGTGTAGCCGACGACGGTGGGTTTGCCGGTTGTCCCCGACGACGCGTGCAAACGCGCGAGACTGCTGCGCGGCCGCGCGAACAACCCGAACGGGTAGTGGTCGCGCAGGTCCGTCTTGACCGTGAACGGCAAGAGCCGGATGTCGTCCGGGCTGCGCAGGTCGTTCGGTTCGATGGAGGCAGCTTCGAGCCTCGCGCGGTGAAATGGCACGTTGTCGTAGGCGTTCGTTAACGTTGCGCGGAGTCGCTTGAGCTGCAGCGCCGCAAGCCGCTCGCGCGGCATCGTCTCGCGCGCAGGCTCGAAGAAGTAGCGGCTCGCGCCTTCGACGCTCATTCCCACTTGCGCCATCGTCGTTGCGCCCATCGGGTCTCCTCGGATCGGTCGCGTTGCCGTCTACGGCCGGGCGCCGAGCACTGGAAGATGCGCCAGCGCGAAACCCTGGTTGAAGCCGGCGCGGATCACGATCGTGTATTTCGCGTACGCGCCGGCTGCCGCCGCCGCGAGTCCGGCGATCGCCGCGACCAGCGGGGTTTGAGCAGCCGACGCCGCGCCGGCCACAATTGCCGCGATCAGCACCAGCGGCACGAGCGTTCCCGCGATTTGAAGCATTCGTCCCGCCCGATCGAGCGCTGCATTCGCTCCCGGTGCAGCCGCCGCGGCAAGCCGGCGCCGATACGCGAACCACACGAGCATGCGCACAAGCGCGAGCGCGCCGAAGATCGCCAGCAGCGCTTGCGTGCCGGTCGCGTGCAGCGGCGCCGTCAAGAAGAAAAGGCCTGCGCCTTCGGCGAGCCCGGTCATCACGATCAGCGGCGAAAGCAACGGCTCGCGCCATGCCGGAATGCCCTTGGCCCCCTGCAGCATTCGCCCCTGGCAATAGACGAAGGCAAGCGCGAGCACTGCGGCCACCCACGCGCAGCCGGGCACTGCCGCCGCCGCGGCGAGCCCGACAGGAAACAGCAGGATCGCGGTGAACGCTTCGCGCGTCATCCATGACGTGCGCGGATTGAAGAACACGTGAAGCGCGCGCAACGGCCGCCCGATCTCCAGCCAGACGTAGAAAAGACCCAATCCCACCAGCGCGAGGCCGGCCAGCACGAGCCCCGTAAACGCCGGTCCCACGGCACCGGAGAGCGCCGCAAAAACGATCAGCCCGGCGCCGGCCCCGCCGCAGATGAAGTTGCCCGCGGCGCGCCAATCCCAATTCGTCTGCTGCCAAGGTGCGGGTCCGAAGCTCATGGCAATGCCTTGTCCCACACGTAGTAGAATCCGGGCCCGGTGCCGAGCTCTTCGTGCATTCGGAAATGCTGACTTTCGGCAAGAAGCTCGGACACATTGCTCTGCGAATCATCGAGATCGCCGAAGGCGAGGGCGCTGGCGATGCACGCGTTGACGCAGGCGGGTGTCGCCTCCGGATCGATGCCGGGCGTGAGGCCCTTCTCGACGCCCGCATCGATGCGATCGACGCAAAACGTGCATTTCGTCGCCACCGCGAGCCGCGCGCCGTCGTGGCGCTTCGCTTCGCTCTTGGTGGGCTCGCCGTAGGCGAATAGCGCCTTGTCCGTCTTGTAGCGCGCCTGGTAAGGGCACGCGACCGCGCAATAGCCGCAGCCGATGCAGAGGTCGTAGTCGATCGTGACGATGCCGTCGGCACGCTTCTTTGTCGCCTTGCTCGGGCACACGTGCATGCACGGCGGATCGTCGCAATGTTGGCAGCCTACGGGAACAAACGCGCGGCGCACATTCGGGTACTCGCCGAATTCCATGTCGAGCACGCGCCGCCACTGCACGCCGGGCGGCGTGGCATTGGCATGCCGGCACGCCGTAGTACATGTCTGGCAACCCACGCAGCGGCGCAGATCGGCCACCATGGCCCAGCGGGTCATCGTCGGACCTCCGCACTTCGCGGGATCGGCGTGCGGGGTGGCCCGACGGAGGGGCCTGCCTTCGCGAGTTGCACGCGCACGATGTCGGCGCCCGAGCCGGTGGCGTCCGTCAAATCCATCGACATCGTCGCCAGCGTGTTGAGGCTCGGTACGCCGAAGTCCTTGGCGAACGGCGTGGCCCAGTGATCGAATTGGCCGATCATGAGCAGCGTATCGGGGCGAATGCCCTGGCGCAGCACCGCGCGGCCGCGCACGCTGCGCATCGGCGTCGCGATCTCGACTTCGTCGCCGTCGCCGATTCCCAGCTGCTTCGCCGCGCTCGTGTTCATGATCACGCCGCGATGGCCGGCGACGTTGTCGGCAACCTCCTTGATCAATTGCATGCCGACGTTGCCGCCCCACGCGTACTGCATGCTGCGCGCGGTGAGCAGCCAGAACGGATAGTCCTGCGGTCGACCACCGGCCACGGCAACCGCGGCCTCCCAAGGCGCGGCGAAATCCTTCCACACCGGCAGCGCCTGATACTCGTCGAGCTGCTTGTCCCACCAGCGCATGTCGTGCTCGTGCAGCCGGCGGCCGAGCTCGACCCCGATGCGCTTCAGGCGCTCCTGGTACGGCAGCTCGAAGCGAAGCCCGCGCGCCACGAGCGTCGGGAACAGGTACCAATCGGTCCTCGGGAACGGCCGGGTCGCAAGCCCGTGCTCCTTCCACCACGCCAGATCGTGAACTTCCGCACCTTCGCTGAGCTCCGCGCTCGCGGCACGGCATACTGCGTCCCAGATCGCTTCGGGCGTGTGCGCGCTCTCGAGGTCGAGCGAAAAATCGCCGTGCGCACCCTTGAGCGGCACGCCGGCCGCGCCCTTGTTGATCGACGCGTTGTACTTGGCAAGCAAGCCGGTGCGCCGCGCGAGATCGGTGGCGATGTCGGTGAAATCGCGCGCCTCTCCGCGCGGTGCGAGCGCCGGCTGGCGCAGCGCGAAGCCCTGATGGCCCCAGAACTGTTCGACGTACTTGGAGCCGCCGATCCGGATGAGCTGCAGGCTCTCGAGATCGGTCGCGTCCGGCAACAACACGTCGGCGAAATGATTCGTCTCGTCGCGCGTGTACGCGAACGCCACGACGAACGGAAAGCGCGCCATCTTCTCGCCGAGCGCCGCGGTGTCCCAGAACGAGATCGCCGGGTTGGTCCGATAGACGAACCACACGTCGGGCAGCGTGACGCGCGGCAACCCGTGCGGCGTCTCGTCGAGAAACATCCACGAGAACTGCGTCGGCCCGAGCGCCTGGCTCCACGGCCCGTCGGCGGCGAGCGGCACCATCGTCCGGTAGGCATTGCGGATGTTGGGTTTCGCCGACCACCGCGCCTTGTCGGTCGGGTTCATGGGGTAAGCCATGAAGCCATCGGGTCCCGCCTGCACGCTCTTCAGGCGCTCGGAGAGCGGGCGATTCAACCGCACGGTCGTACCGAGCGTCCCACCCGGCACCTCGAGCCCGCCGATCAGCGCGGCGAGCATCGTCCTCGCCCAGCAGCACTCGTAGCCTCCCCAGCCGTTGTTGACGGTCTTGCCGAGGCTCACCGCGACCGGACGATACGGCAGGCGCACGCCCTCGATCTCGATTGTCTCGCCCACGCGGGCGTGCGCGATGAACTCGTTCGCGATCCGGCGAATGGTCGCCGCCGGCACCTCGCAAACGCGTTCGGCCCATTCGGGCGAGTACGCGGCCATGTGCGCGCGGAACTTCGCGAACGCGGGTTCACCGATGATCCAGCCGTCGCTGAGAACTTCCTCATCCGGACCGATCTCGACGGCGTCGATTTCGTAGCGACCGTCGAGACACTCCACGACGCCGGGTGCATCGAATGCCGCCGCGACCTCGCGCCCGGCGTCCCAGACGAGCGGCTTCCGGCCCGCGCGCTCGCGCAGGTAATAGCCGTTCGGCCCGACCAGATACGGCGAGGCGGTGTGCCGCGCCAGGAACGCCGTGTCGAGCCGCTCGCGCGGCAATTCGTGGAGCAGCACGTGGATGAGCGCAAAGAGGAACGCGGCGTCGGTCTTGGGCTTGATCGGCACCCACTCCGCCGAGCACGCGCCGGTGACCGAGAGATGCGGCTCCACCTGCACGCGCTTCATGCCGCGCACGCGCGCCTCGGCGTGGCGCCAGACGCCGACCACCCCGCCGGACGCTTCGACGTTCGCGCCGCAGGAGATCAGGTAGTCGCACAGCGGCGTATCCGGTGACACGGTGAAAGCGCGGTGCCAGAACTCGCCGTACAGGTGCTCCGAGTGATAGCACTTGACGCCCTGCCCCGACCCAAAGCCCATGTCGACCGGCCCCCACGCCGCGAGAAACGCCGGGAAAGTGCCCATGTAGGACTGCGGCGTGCCACCGCCGCCGAAGCTCGCCGCCATGCGTGGATAGCCCGATTCGTCGGTCAGCCCCTGTTCCCGCACGCGGTTCAGGCGATCGGCGATCAGCTCGAACGCCTCGTTCCAGCCGATCGGCACGAAGCCGGGATCCTCCTCGCGGCCCTTGCGCGGGTTCGTCCGTTTCATCGGCGTCAGCACGCGATGCGGGTTGTACGTCTTCTGCACGAGTCCGTAGGCTTTCACGCATACCTTGCCGCCGCCAGGGTGCACGCCTGCCGCGCAGAAATTGGGTTCGACCTCGGTAGCCACTCCATCGACGACCTTGACGGTGAGCAGGTCCGGCCCGGCGACGCACTGGTAGCAGTACGTCGGGACGCGGTGAGTGCCGTCGCGCGCCGCGCTCATGCGAGCCCCGCCTTGGCCGCCTTCGCCGCGAGCCGTGCCTCGGTGGTCTTGACGTCGACAATGAAGCGGTGGTGCCGGCCGCGACAGATCAACTCGATTCCGTCGCGGCCCTCGACATCCAGCGCGACGGCACGACCCTTGACCTCGGCGATCGTCACCTTGAGCTCGACCGGCATGCCCATGAGGGTCGCGGCGAGATGATCGAGCTCGATCCGCGTGCCGACCGAGTCTTCGCCGGGATCGAGGTGCGGCAGAAGCAGCTCGCGGCAGGCGATCTCCACGTCGCGCACGAGCATCGGCGTCGCGTACACGCGCGCCTTTTCGCCCATGAAGTCGATCGTACGTTCGCGGTCGACGGTCAATTTCGAGGTTGAGGTCACGCCTTGTACAAGTGAAACTTTCATCGGTTTCTCCAGAGTCGCGTCGGCACGGTGCCTCGCATCGCGTGGCCCGTACCCGCCGCGATCGCGGCCGCTCTTCGGTTGTGGTTCGCGGGTCGCATGCCGTTCATAAGCCGAGATAGGCCTGCTGCACCTTCGGATTGCCGAGCAGCTCGCCACCACTGCCCGATAACGTGATATGCCCGACTTCGAGCACATAGGCGCGATCGGCGATCGCCAGCGCGGCGCGTGCATTCTGATCGACGAGCAGGATGGTCGTCGCCGCGTCCTTCAGCGAGCGGATGATCGCGAAGATCTCGGCTACGATGCGCGGCGCGAGCCCCATGCTCGGCT